>DATHVY010000370.1:0-1599 GCA_035461045.1 Planococcus sp. (in: firmicutes) | reverse complement strand
CGCGCATGCTGGCAGAATTCGATCTGGCGAAGTCCGGAAGCAAGAAGAACAGGAGATATCAGTTGAAAAGCAAAAACCCACCCTTGGTGTAGGGTGGATTTTTGCTTTTTTTGGCATGAATCCGCATGCGCGATTGACTTACGCAAATAAATCCAGAATATCGCAAATAAAACCGGCAAATCGCAAACAAATTATAAATATCGCAAATAAAACCAAAATATCGCAAACAAATTGCGGGTTGCTCCTCCACCCACAATATAAAAAGCATCCACGATTGTGAATGCTCCTAACCCAAAAAATATTTTATTATTCTTCCACCTTATCCTTTAAATCCCACTTTAAGGTTATACGCACCATTTTTTTCTTTGGGTGCGGTTCTTCGTAAGCTTCTGTCACAAAACCGTCAATATTTTGTTTTTGTTCCGCAAGAAAACCGGCCTCAAGTTTAAAGCAACGGCCGCCTGAACTTAGTGGTGACAAGGAATACACGGCTTCATGCCTGCTGTTCTTTTCCAGAGAAAGTTTGCCGAAGTCGGCTTGATGGAAGAAGTCGGGAGCTTCTGCGAGAGAGGAGAGGGGGAACTTCCTGGCTAAGGATTTGCCGGCCCAGTAAAGGATGTCATCCTCGTGAGCACCGAGAATATCGGATAGTACATGGTTGCGAATCAAATCGTAACCGAAATGTCCGTTGCTGACGGAACTTGTTTTCGTCATAAATGCCCTACTTTCAATAATTTGAATTCTTAGGGGATTCGATTGAAATCCCTAGCGTTGCCTTGACGCTACTTATAGAGGGGAGTACAATAAATATGTCATATTATTGTATCATGATGCACCACGCAGTCAATAAAGGCGCCAATTTTTTAATTGGCAATTTTTGCAACTGCCCATTTAATGTATTGAGGGAGGTAAAATTTTTTGGGAAATCGTGAGTTTTTATTACGCAGATTGCACTCATTGTTAGGAGTAATTCCGATCGGGTTGTTCCTGGTGCAGCATCTATTCATCAACCATTTTGCAACACAGGGTGTCGAAGCTTTCAATAATGCTTCCCATTTCATGGCGAACCTGCCATTCGTTTATTTCTTGGAAGTATTCGTCATTTACATCCCGTTGATGTTCCACGCATTTTACGGTCTGTACATAGCGTTCACTTCAAAACACAATGTTGGAAAATACAGCTATATGCGCAACATTTTGTTTATGGCGCAGCGCTATACAGGGGTTTTCCTTGTAATCTTCATCGCGTGGCATGTATTTGAAACTCGTTTCCAAGTGGCGATCGGAGCTGCAGAAGCAGACTTCAGTATGATGGAGAATATCTTGTCCAATCCATTCATGCTGGCATTCTACATTGCCGGTGTTGTCGCTGCTACATTCCACTTTGCAAACGGCCTATGGTCATTCTTTGTAACTTGGGGAATCACGCAGTCTGAGAACTCTCAGCGCTATGCAACATACTTCACACTTCTAGTGTTTATTGTACTAACGATCATCGGTATCAGAGCATTGTTCGCGTTCGTTTAAGAACGCTTCCATAGCTGGAATTAAAAGAGGAGTGACTACCATAATGGCCAAAGGCAAACTTATTATTGTCGG
>DATHVY010000369.1:0-2212 GCA_035461045.1 Planococcus sp. (in: firmicutes) | reverse complement strand
GATTTTCAGAACGCGATCAGCATCTTCTTCTGCCACAGCCAAAACAAAGCCGATGCCCATGTTGAATACCGAATACAGATCCCGATCAGCCAATGAACCTTTTTCTTTCAATAAATCGAAAATGCGCAGAACCGGCCAGCTGCCAAGCTCGATTTCCGCTCCAAGGCCTTCCGGCATCATACGGGGAAGATTCTCAATAAATCCTCCACCGGTCACATGTGCCATGCCGTGGATCTCGATTTCGCCGGAAACAGCCGCAACCGCTTTGGCATAGATTTTGGTAGGAGTCAGCAATTCCTGTCCAAGTGGCCCCAAATCTTCAAATCCGTCCACAATCTGGTCCAGCTGATAATGCCTTTGATCAAACACAATGTTCCGAACCAGGGAATATCCATTGGAATGGATGCCGCTGGAAGCCAAACCGATCAACACATCTCCAGCTTGAATTTTCTCGCCGGTGACGATTTTTGATTTTTCGGCAGCCCCCACAGCAAATCCTGCAATATCGTACTCATCTTCTTCATACAAACCTGGCATCTCTGCCGTTTCGCCGCCAATCAGAGCCGCACCTGCTTCAACACAGCCATCCGCCACTCCTTTGACAATCTGCTCGATCCGTTCCGGGACCGCTTTGCCTACCGCGATATAATCAAGGAAAAACAATGGTTCCGCTCCTTGGGCAACAATATCGTTGACGCACATCGCCACACAGTCAATGCCGATAGTATCATGGCTGTCCGCCATGAAAGCGAGTTTGAGCTTTGTTCCTACTCCGTCAGTTCCAGAAACAAGGACCGGCTCTTTCAAATTCAATTGGGACAAATCGAACATGCCGCCAAAACCGCCGAACGTGCCCATCAATCCAAGACGTGTTGTGCGCTCTACATGAGACTTCATACGGCTTACAGCTTCATAACCCGCTTCGATATTGACTCCTGCTTTTTCATATGCTTTTGACAAACCGTTTTCCCCCTATAATGCTGCTTCTTTTTCGTGAGGCAATACTGTGTCCGGGAAGATATCAGTCGGATATTCCCCTGTGAAACACGCCAGACAATGGCCGCATTTCGAGCCGGGATCTGTTCTGCCGATGTTTTGGACCATGCCTTCAACTGATAGGAACGTCAGTGAATCCGCTCCGATGAGTTCACGCATTTCTTCTAACGTATTATTTGCTGCAATCAGTTCCCCTGATGTACTCGTATCAATGCCGTAAAAACAAGGGTTTTTAATTGGTGGTGAGGAAATGACCACATGCACTTCCGTTGCCCCCGCTTCTTTCAGCAGTTTGACAATTCGTCGGGAAGTCGTGCCGCGTACGATGGAGTCATCGACCATGATAACGCGCTTGCCATTAACCACTTGCCGGACCGGAGAAAGCTTCATCTTGACACCCTGTTCCCGCAAATCCTGTGATGGCTGGATAAACGTGCGACCCACATATCGATTCTTGATCAAGCCTAGTTCATATGGGATCCCGCTATGTTCCGAATAACCGATTGCCGCTGAAATACTGGAATCCGGAACTCCTGTTACAACATCAGCTTCAATATTCACTTCTTTCGCCAATTGAACCCCGAGGCGTTTTCTCGCCATGTGCACATTGATGCCATCAATGTCCGAATCCGGACGGGAGAAGTACACATATTCCATCGTGCACATCGACCGCTCGTTTGGATAAGCGAAACGCTCTGCCCGCATTCCGTCTTTATTGATGATCAGAAATTCACCTGGCTCCACAGAGCGAATAAATTCCGCTCCGATAATATCAAAAGCACACGTCTCGGAAGCTACGACCCAGCCGTCCCCAATTTTACCAATAGATAAAGGGCGCAGACCGTTCGGATCATTCGCTACATACATCGCTTTTTCCGTCAAAATTGCACAGGCAAATGCGCCTTTTAATAAGGACAAAGCATTTTTTATTTTTTCTTCCTGACTTTCATACCCGCTGCGTTTGATTAAATGCGCCAAAACCTCTGTGTCAGATGTGGTTTGGAAAATGCTTCCCTGAAACTCCAAATGGCTTTTCAACTGAGTTGCATTGACCAAATTGCCATTATGGGAAATCGCCAGGCTGCCGGTTGTCGAATTGAATAGGAGTGGCTGCACGTTTTCGATGCCTCTGCCGCCGGCTGTTGCGTAACGGACATGTCCAATCGCGGCAGTGCCGCTCATTTTCGACAGTTTTTCCGTCGTAAATACTTCATTG
>DATHVY010000368.1:0-2010 GCA_035461045.1 Planococcus sp. (in: firmicutes) | reverse complement strand
TTCATATCACGCCATCCGGAATTTTCAAAAGCTTGATCGGCTGCTTCGACGGCCTGGTCAACATCTTCCTGGGTGCCTTTGGCGGCTCTGGCGACAACTTCTCCCGTTGCAGGATTAAAGACATCAAATGTTTTCCCGCTTGAAGAAGGAGACCAATTTCCATTAATGAAATGTGAAAAGGTTTTTACTTCGGTTTGAATCGACATTTTTCCCCTCCTATATGCAATTGAATTTTTCTTCCAGTCGGGGTATGCTTAAGATTACCGATGGAAGTTTAAATATTCCGAAAATACAACAGGCATTAATTTACACCTTACAGCTTCAGTCTAGATTCCCATTCGTTTATACGCTATCCCTGAAAATGTAGGGTAAGGTCAGGAGGATGATCCATGGTGAACAGGCAGATAGAAATGGATAGTTTCTTTAACGGTTTGGACGGCACAATCATTGAGGAAGATAATTTGATCCTTATTCTTAAAGGTTTTTTTGACTTTTTCCCGTTTCAACGGCTGTCCCTTTTTTCCTATTCCCCTATCAATTACATCGGAGAATTGCTTTTCTTCCTGGATGCAAAAGGTGGAGTGACAGAAGGGGAAAGGATACGCGAAGACGTACGCAAATTCCCTGAAGTCTATTCAGCGATTCATAAGAAAAGGGCACATCAAGTTCAGGTGGATCAGACAGGTGCCTCGATTCCTGCAAAATACATCGAGCGATTTCAGCTGTCATCGTTTTTAATTGTTCCGGTGAAAACAGGCCCCTCCGTGATTGGCTGTGTCATGATTGATCGCTATGAGGGGATTCAGCCGCTGAGCCAGCCGATGGTGGAAGAAATAGAGGATTTTTTTCGGATTGCATTCCAGAAGATTGCCCCATCTCAAGACGCTGCTTGGAATGCTAAGTTAAGCAAACGGGAAGTTGAAGTTCTTGAATTTCTTTCAAGTGGATTGAGCACAAAAGAAATGGCGGTCGAGATGAAAATCAGCGAATTTACCGCCAGGGATTATATCAGTTCGGCGATGAGAAAGTTGAATGTCCGGCACAGGGCGCAAGCAATTGCAAAAGTGGTACGTTCGGGTTTGATTTCATAAAGAAAAGCGAAAGCACCCGTGTAGCTCTGACAGGCATAAGCCAGACCAGCGAAGTGGCGTTCTTTGCCGCACAGCTGGGATGGCTTATGACCCGAAGAGCTGGGTGCTGGAGTCTAGACATAAAGAAAAGCGCAAGCACCTGTTCAGCCCCGACAAGCGCTAGAGGGCTTGAAGGCGCTGGAGTCTAGGCAAGGAAGCACTTCTTTCGAAGCTTTTTCTATATAAACAGTTATACTTTCTTACACATAAAAAAAAGCAGCCCATAGGCAGCTCAATTTTTTTGTAAGGATTTATAATAGGCAGCTTTTTCAGCGTACTCCCTGACGATTCGAGCCATGTCTTCCCGGTCCTCATCGCGCAGATCGCGCACCACTTTAGCAGGACGGCCAAGTGCCAGCTTACCGGCAGGAATGATTTTTCCTGGAGGCACCAGGCTGCCGGCTCCGACAAAAGCACCTTCTCCGATTTCCGCTCCATCAAGGATAATGGAACCCATGCCGACTAAGGCCCCTTTACGGATTTTGCAGCTGTGCAAGGTCACCTGGTGGCCGATGGTGACTTCATCCTCAAGAATGAGTGGATTGTTCGGACTTTGATGGAGCATGCATAGATCTTGGATATTCACTTTCTTTCCGATAATGGTCGGAGATACGTCTCCACGGATTACAGTATTGAACCAAACGGAAGATTCGGCGCCTATCGTTACATCTCCTGTAACGGTCGAATGATCTGCTATAAAAACAGAAGGATGAATCGATGGTATTTTGTCATGGTAGGGATAAATCATGGAAAAACTCCTTCAATAAAGATAAGATATTCTATAATCCTACCAAATTCGACGTAAAGGTCAAATGAATGAAACTCTTTACTTCATGGTAGCGAAGGAGATGATCTGATGTGGAAATGGGAATCAACAGAA
>DATHVY010000367.1:0-2690 GCA_035461045.1 Planococcus sp. (in: firmicutes) | reverse complement strand
CCGTCGCATCGCAAAAGAAACGGATTCCGATGTCTGGTTCGGCCATGACGCTGCCCAGTTCAAGACATTCCGCAAATCCACCGAAGGCTATTATGAATAAAGGAGAGAGAGATGCATGAGTTTTTCTAAGTTGGTTTTTGCACCGCTCAGCTATACAGGCTGGGGAGCTCTTGAACAACTACCATCAGAAGTGAGCAATTATTCACCCAAGAAAATATTGGTGGTAACTGATCCGATGCTCGCAAAAATCGGATTGACGGATAAGGTGACGGAGCCATTAAAGAGCAAGGGTTACGAGATTGATGTATATACCGGCGTCGTGCCTGAACCGCCGCTTGAGGTGGGTGAAAAACTGGCAAACTATACCCGTGAACATGGTTTTGACATGGTCATCGGCGTCGGAGGAGGCAGTGCGCTGGATTTGGCAAAACTTGCCGCGGTCATGGCGACCCACAACGGGCCGGTCGCAGACTATTTAAACTTGAGCGGCTCGAAAAGCATTGAAAGGAAAGGCTTACCGATGATCCTCATTCCAACCACAGCCGGAACCGGATCAGAAGTGACCAATATTTCCGTGCTGTCGCTTGAGACGACCAAAGATGTCATCACACATGATTATCTGTTGGCCGATGTGGCCATCGTCGACCCGGAACTGACCATCTCCGTTCCCGCAAAAGTAACAGCAGCCACCGGCATCGATGCCTTGACCCATGCAGTGGAAGCTTATATTTCAGTCAATGCCAGCCCTGCTACCGATGCGTTGGCGCTGCAAGCGATCCGTTTGATTTCCGGATCGCTTCGGAAAGCCGTGAAGAACGGTGAAGACAAGCAGGCGCGAACGGATATGAGCCAGGGCAGTTACCTGGCTGGCCTCTCTTTTTTCAATGCAGGTGTAGCGGGTGTGCATGCACTCGCCTATCCGCTCGGAGGACAATTCCACATTGCACATGGCGATTCAAACGCCGTCCTGCTTCCTTACGTGATGAGTTATATCCGGAAGAGCTGCACCAAACGGATGGGTGATATTTTAGAAGCGATGGGCGGCAATGCGAGTTTTCTATCCGAAGAAGACGCTTCCTATAAATGCGTGGACGAACTCAAGCGGATTGTCGAGGATGTGGGGATTCCTTCTTCATTAAAAGGCTTCGACATTCCAGAGTCGGCTATTGACGCCCTGACTGAAGACGGCGTAAAACAAAAACGAATCTTAGCAAGAAGCCCTCTCACACTCGAAAAAGAAGATATACGCGCCATTTATCAATCCGCGTATGACGGAGTGGCAACCGAACCCGTGGCATAACTAAATGAACCCCGAACCGCTAAGCGGTTCGGGGTTCATTTATGTCACGACCAGTTATGAATCACCGGTCCATCATCGCCGTAAACCGGATCTTTCTGCGGTAAAGGTGTATCCAGGATCTCCTCTAATACATGAGGGCGTTCTTCGGACTTGCCCAGCTTTTTATTGGGCTGTACACCGCCAGGATAAGCGCCCACCACCTGAAAATCGTCTGTGCTTTCCAACAGCTTATGTCCGGTGCCTGCCGGCAGAACCGCTACATCGCCTACTGAAACCTTCAGCGCCTGCCCCTTTTCTCCACCAATTTGGATCACGGCCGAACCGGAACGGACACCAAGCGCTTCGTGTATATTACTGTGATAGTGGTGGTAATCAAACACTCCGCCTGTCCAACTGTTGGTCCAGTCGTTGCGATTAAACACCGTTTCAATAGCTTCCGGGTTGCTTTCAAAAACCTTCGGATAAACAATCACCGGCAGCCTCGGATTGTTCGGAATCGATTTGTCATCTTCGAAATGATGAAAAATTTCGTTTGCCATCAGATATCAGCTCCTTTAGTATTACAGAACTTTACCCCGTTGACAGGGAAATAATCTTATTCTGTTTTCAGGAATTGGGAACGGATCATGTGCTCGAGCAATACCGGCATTTCTTCAAAAGCGTTTCTCAAATGCAGCCGCTCGGTCCGTTGGTGTGCATCTCTTCCGAAAGGGCCGACAATCATGACCGGTGCATGCAGCAACTGCATGCTTTGAAATGGAATTTCATAAGATCTTCCGTAAACAGGCGTATTTCGCTCAAACGTCATCCAGCCTGCGTCGTGATCCTGAAAGTTCACATAGCTCAAATCCGATACTCCGTTAAAAAAATGGCTTTGCTTCACCTCGAAGCCAAAATCCTGTTTTGCCTTTTGTACGATGCTTGCAATGCAGCCTTGCACCAGCTTGGAATCGCTTGAATTCACGGGAGGATAAAAAGGCGGTGTATACATCAGAATCGTCGCAGGAGTCAATTCCTGGCACTGATTAAGCAAGGAATCCGTAATGGCGTGCGATTGCTCCCGGAGATCCAAATCCGGCTTCTTTAAAACTTCGGCGATCATCTTCTCTACAGCGTTCTCACCCAATTTTTCGATAGCGTGCTTCTGCAACTCTTCAAAACGATAGATCTTCACTTCATTGACCGGTTTGATGCCCTGCTGTTTACACATTTTCATATAATCACTGCTCATTCGGTCGAGTGCCTTTTGGGCAGTCGCTTCAAAAAGATCCATGATTTCGGATGGATTGCGCTCCAGAAGGAAGATATTATACATGGCTACTGCCCGGTATGGGGTCTGAGCGGAATAGACTTCTTTGACGTCCCGCTGCAGGACGGTCAGAGGCAATGG
>DATHVY010000366.1:0-3700 GCA_035461045.1 Planococcus sp. (in: firmicutes) | reverse complement strand
TTGAATCCGATATTCAAGCGGAATACAGTGATTATAATGAAATCGAACAAATCACAGTGCCGGCTGAAGTGATTGAGCAGGCGGAAGAAATCCCATATTGAACTAACGGAAAAGGCATGCCTAAAGGGCGTGTCTTTTTTTCTATGTGCCAAAAAATAGGAACTAATTCTGCCTCCATTTTTCTAATTGAAAATAATTCTCATTGACATAAAAGTGGAAGGTGCTATACTAAGTATTGTTGCCATTGATAATGATTATCAATCTCAACGATTAGTATAGTTTATCTAACAGGTGAGGGTCAGTTATGAAAAAACGTTATTTAATACCTGTCCTGCTCATCCTGTCATTCGTCTCTCTGTTTGTCGGAGTGAGCAGCATCAGCCCTGTTGATCTGCTTGACTTTCAATCTGAAGAAACGCAAATATTCCTGATCAGCCGCCTGCCGCGTCTGGTTGCGATTTTGCTTGCGGGTGCTGGAATGAGTATGGCAGGTCTCATTATGCAGCAGCTCAGCCGCAACAAATTTGTATCTCCGACAACAGCCGGAACACTTGATGCCACAAGGCTCGGAATTCTTGTTTCGATGTTGGTGTTCGCGAACGCCACCATCATGGAGCAAATGCTCGTTGCATTCGCATTCGCGCTTGCCGGGACATTTCTCTTCATGCAGATACTGAATCGCATCAAATTCAAGGATGCCATTTTTATTCCGCTGGTCGGATTGATGTTCGGCAACATCCTGTCTTCGATCACGACATTCTTCGCGTACCGCGCCGATGTGATTCAAAACATGTCGGCTTGGCTGCAAGGAGATTTCTCAATGGTCATGAAAGGCAGTTATGAACTTCTTTACATCAGTGTTCCCGTTTTTATCATCGCTTATCTCTATGCTAACCGTTTTACAGTGGCTGGCATGGGTGAGGATTTCTCGAAAAACTTAGGATTGAAATACCGCAGCATTGTCAATATCGGCTTGGTGCTGGTTGCGCTCATTACGGCAACAGTGGTCCTAACCGTCGGAGTCATTCCGTTCCTCGGTTTGATCATTCCGAACATCGTCTCCATTTTCAAAGGAGATCACTTGCAGAAAACGTTGCCTCATACAGCAATGCTTGGCGCAATTTTCTTGTTGATTTGCGATATTTTGGGAAGGGTTTTGATCTATCCGTATGAAATCTCCATCAGTTTGATGGTAGGCGTCATTGGAAGCTTTATTTTCCTCTTCTTGCTGTTTAGGAGGAAAGCATATGCGTGATTTACATAAACTATTCATCCTTCTTATCTTAGCTTTTGCCGTTTGTATGATTTACCTTTTTCATGGCCTGAATGGCAGTTTCGATTATGCGTTGCCCAGGCGTGGCGTCAAAGTTTTCGCCATGGTGTTAACCGGCGTGGCAATCGCCTATGCCACGGTTGTTTTCCAGACCATCACGCATAACCGCATCCTGACACCGAGCATCATGGGACTCGACTCGCTTTATATGCTGCTTCAGACCGGGTTGATTTTCTTTCTTGGTTCAAGCCATATGACCATTATGAATAAGCAAGTTAACTTTGTGTTATCCATAATGGCGATGGTCGTATTCGCCTTATTGTTTTACCATTTTCTCTTTAAAAGGGGCAATCAGCCGATTTACTTTCTGTTGCTTGTGGGAATTATCTTCGGAACATTCTTCTCAAGCATTTCAACTTTTCTACAAGTATTGATTGATCCGAACGAATTTCAGATGGTGCAGGATCGAATGTTCGCCAGTTTTAATAATGTGAATGCCGATCTTGTCTGGTTATCGCTTGGAATTATCATTTTGCTGATCGCCTTTGCCTGGAAGCATAACGATTCGCTGGATGTGCTGTCCCTGGGCAGAGACACTTCCATCAACCTGGGTGTGAATTATGATTCCCTGGTCAGAGGGATGCTGATCCTGTCGGCGGTGTTAATTGCCGTCGCGACCGCTTTGGTCGGTCCCATTACGTTCTTCGGGCTGATCGTGGCCAACTTATCTTATCAATTCTTTAAATCCTATAAACATTCCGTCATCATTGCGGGAGCTGCCATCATCAGCATTGTCGCGCTGGTCGGAGGGCAATGGGTAGTGGAGCGGGTGTTCACATTCAATGCGACGCTAAGTGTCATCATCAATTTCATAGGTGGGGTTTACTTCATCTACCTATTGTTAAGGGAGAGTCGGTCTAAATGATTCAGGTACGTGAGTTGACGAAGTTTTATGGCAAAAAGCAAGTGGTGGACAATGTCTCAGTGGATATCCAGCGTGGCCAGATCACTTCTTTTATCGGTCCTAACGGAGCTGGGAAGTCTACTCTTCTCTCGATGGTCAGCCGATTGCTTGATGCGGATACGGGAGATGTGTTGATCGATCAGGCAGATTCGAAAGGGATGAAATCGAATGATTTTTCGAAGCGCGTATCCATCCTGAAGCAATCCAACTTTATGAACGTACGGCTGACAATTCGTGAACTTGTATCGTTTGGCCGCTTTCCTTATTCGAAAGGGCGTCTGAACACCGAAGATGAAGGGATGGTCGACCAATCGATCGCTTATGTGGATTTGGAGGAAATGCAGGATTCCTACCTGGACGAATTGTCGGGAGGGCAGCGCCAGCGGGCGTTCATCGCCATGGTCATCGCACAGGATACGGACTATGTTCTGCTTGACGAGCCCTTGAACAATTTAGATATGAAGCATTCGGTTCAGATCATGAAAATCTTGCGCCGCTTGGTCGATGAACTTGGGAAAACAGTGGTCATCGTGCTTCATGACATCAATTTCGCCAGCGTTTATTCGGACCGGATTGTGGCGTTGAAAAACGGCCGGGTCGTCAAAGACGGTCCTACTGAAGAGATTATACAAAGTGCAGCTTTAAAAGAGATTTACGACATGGACATTCCGATTCAGCAAATGGATAATTGCCGAATCTGCGTATACTTTAATTCTTAAAACTAAAGGAGATTGAAAAAGATGAAAAAATGGTTGTTTATCGCATTTACTTTAATGATGGTGGCTTTCTTGGCTGCATGTGGGACGGGTGACAACGCGGGGGGAACTTCTGCTGCTGAAAAAGAGGAAGAAACAGAGTCAATCACAGTAGAGCATGATCTTGGAGAAACAACGTTCGATAAGAATCCGGAAACAGTAGTCGTATTCGACTTTGGTGTCCTGGATTCAATGGACAAATTGGGAATTGAGGCTGCAGGCATTCCGCAGCAGTCCCTTCCGGGTTACTTGGAGCAGTATGAAGATGAAAAATACCAAAATGTAGGGACTTTGAAAGAAGCGGATTTTGAAGCGATTCATGCGATGAATCCGGACTTGATCATTATTTCAGGGCGTCAAGCTGAGATGTATGATGAGTATGCTGCAATAGCTCCTACTGTTCACATTGCTGTGGATACAAATAATTATATGGAGTCGTTTACGGAGAACATGGAACTTCTGGGAGAAATCTTCGGCAAAGAAGATCAAGTGGAAGAAGAACTTGCTTCTATTGAAGAAGCTGTTGAAGATGTCAAAGCGGCTGTAGGAAACTCCGAGGAAAAAGCATTGATCTTGTTGGCGAATGAAGGGAAAGTCAGTGCTTACGGCCCTGCTTCACGATTCGGCATTATCCATGACGTGTTCGGTGTAGAGGCTGCTGACCCGGGCATTGAAGTTTCCACTCACGGACAAAGCGTTTCATATGAA
>DATHVY010000365.1:0-2404 GCA_035461045.1 Planococcus sp. (in: firmicutes) | reverse complement strand
TTCGCTTCAGGGGATTACATCGATTTTTTGGAAAACCGGACGGCCTTTGAACTGATAGCGGAAATTGATTTGCCTGGCAGCGAACGGGAAGTTCGTGAACGTTTCCTTATTTATCGGCTGCCATCAGCGGGGAATATGTGAAGATTTTCAAAACTGGAACGGGAGCATTGATATTTTCGTGCTTGTGATTCATTATTAACAATAGACAGTCTTTTCGTATGTATTATGGAAAGAAATATATTTCTGCGAAGGAAGTACAACATGACGGAAGAAAATATCACTCGCATACAATTGGACGGCAAGGAATTGATATTGATTGGCACTGCGCACGTTTCGCGACTCAGCGCGGAACAGGTGAAACAAGTGATTGAAGCGGAGCAGCCGGATTCGGTGTGCATCGAATTGGACGAACAACGCTATCAGTCGGTGATGGACAAAAACAAATGGCAGGAAACCAATATTTTCAAGATTATCAAAGAGAAAAAAGCGACGCTGCTGCTGATGAATCTGGCGATCTCTTCTTTCCAAAACAGGCTCGCCGATCAATTCGGCATCAAGCCGGGGCAGGAAATGATTCAGGGCATCGAGTCAGCGAAAGAAGCCGGCGCGAAACTCGTGCTGGCGGATCGGAATATCCAGATTACGTTTGCCCGGATTTGGGGCAACCTTGGCATTTCCGGGAAAATGCAGCTGCTGGCTTCTGTGTTCTTCAGCATTTTCAGCAAAGAAACGATTTCCGAAGCGGAATTGGAAAACATGAAATCCCAAGATACCCTCAATGCGGTAATGGATGATTTCACAAAAGCATTCCCGCGCCTGAAGAAGCCCTTGATTGATGAGCGCGATCAATACTTGGCGCAGAAGATCAAGGATGCACCGGGTGAAAAAGTGGTGGCTGTTCTTGGAGCCGCGCATATTCCGGGGATCCGCAAAGAAATCCATAACGAACATGACTTGAAAGCGTTGTCCGAGAAGCCGAAGAAATCGGTTTGGCCGAAAGTGATTGGCTGGGCCATTCCAATTCTGATTCTGTCGATCATCGCTTATACTTTTTACTCCAATCCATCGGCGGGCTTGGATCAGACCATCAGCTGGATTCTATGGAACGGGAGCCTGGCAGCTATCGGAGCGGCCGTTGCATTCGGACATCCGCTGGTCATCCTGACAGCATTTGTCGCCGCCCCCATCTCTTCGCTCAATCCGCTGATTGCGGCAGGGTGGTTTGCGGGGCTTATGCAAGCGTCGATCCGAAAGCCGAACGTGCGTGACTTTGAAACTCTCTCACGGGATGTGTTCACGTTAAAAGGCTTTTGGGACAATAAAGTTACACGTGTTCTGCTGGTCATTGTTCTGACCAACCTGGGCAGTTCGATGGGTACGTTCATCGGCGGCGCGGATGTGATTCGGTTGTTCTTTGAAAACCTGTAATCGGAGCCAATATTCAGATCGGATGAATGTTCATTTCATCCGGTTTTTTTATTGGAATGGATGTTTGAAATGGAAAAATGGGTATATAAAGAGTGACTTACATACTGTGTAAAGGGAGGCGCATGAAAGATGGATTTCCTCTTGATGGGCATTTTATTGTGGTCGCTGGTCATTGCCTCTTTAGTGCTGCTGGTCTGGGGATTGTGGAAACAATCGTGGAAAGCGCTGGTATGGAGTGGCGCTGCATTGGTGCTGCCCATGGCGCTGATTTTCATGGGGGACCAGGGAATCTGGTTCAAATTTAGTGTCGTACCGCCTTTGATGATATTTGCCGCCGCTTTCTATGTGAGACAGAGATCGGTGAAATCGCATTGAAAATGAAACAGTATACAAAAATGATAGACCATGAACTTTGTGTTCATGGTATTTTTTTATGGAAATAATACCGGAAGGATTTACTCAAAAAAAATTGGTAATTTCCATGCAGGGCAGTGGCTTTATTCCTCGTGTAGTTATATAATAATTATACAAAAATCAAAGGAGAATGACTATGATCTACATACTTGAACGAAGCAAGCTCTTCTTACTCCTTATTTTCATCTTGATTTTGGTTGGAGTATATACATTTATGACATTGCCGCAACGTGAAATTCCCGAAACCCCGCCTGGCTTGGTTCTTGTGTCGACCATTTTACCGGGTGCAGGACCGGAGGAAGTGGAAACGTCCATCACCAATCCGATTGAACGGGAAATCGGCAACTTGGATGGCATCGCGTCCATGCAGTCTGTTTCATCGAATTCAGCGTCCATCATTACCGTAGAAGTGGAGGACAGCTTTTCTCCGGACGAACTGGCTGATGCGATCAGCCGCCAGGTTCAACGGGCTACCGCTAATTTTCCGGAACAAGCCCAAACCGTCAATGTTGAAACGCTGGATCTGACGTTCCCTCTCGTATCGTATATGTTTTACGGTGAC
>DATHVY010000364.1:0-2585 GCA_035461045.1 Planococcus sp. (in: firmicutes) | reverse complement strand
GGGTGTTCAGCAAATGATTGCTCAAACCGTGTGTGCCGGGAGATATTTTAATAAGATCCTTTTGCAGATTGCTGTAATAATAGAGATTATCCAAATCGCCGAGCAGCACATTAAACCCGGTATAGGCGTCAGGGTCAAGCGCTTCCAGGAATTTTTTTGGCGGAGAATCAACGGCCAAATAATCCCATACCAATGCCCCGCGGGAGATTTTTCCCGCTTCCGGCAGAGAAGGATCCCGGAAATTGGTCAGCGCAGCAAAGCGTCCGGATTTGGTCACACCAAGCCAGGTCCCCATTTGCAACAGGTCCCGGCCAGCCAGAATATCGGGCTGATCTTCCCAAAAAGAGGCTTCTTTAGCCGGTCGGCCGTAAAATTCGTCGCGATTGGCGGCGACGATCAGTTTATATTCAGGATGCTGTCGGTATTGAAAAAGAATCAGGCACATGTGCGGTAGCCCCCTTTTTGTTTATATTATATAGAAGGAAACGATCTGTTTACAATCTATTGAATTTTTCTAAATTCAATAAGCGGCAAGAAAAGAGAAGCAAACCGCTCCGTTTAAAATGGAATTTATTTGAATATAATATTTAATGCTGAATAATAGTAAAATACAACCATTTAGTTTCATTATTTTAGGTATATAATTACTATTAAAGCTAAATTTTAAATATATGGATTACAGAATTCCTGCCGGAGATATGGGAGAGTGCAAAAGTGGAGAGCAAAACGCCGATGTCAGACAGAGGCATTAGATCGATTACAGCTGAGATCGTCCTTGAAAACATGACGGATGGTTTTTACCTATTGGATGACAATTTGAAATTCGATTATATAAATGAAAACGCAGAAAATGCGATTGGCATGAAGCGATCGGAGATCCTTGGGAAAAGAGTGCATGAGGTGTTTCCGGGTCTGCGGGGAAGCAATCTTGAAACACAATATTTGCGCGTCCTCCAGAAAAAAGATTGCGCAGAGTTTGATGAGTACTTGGAAAGCTTTGATGCCTGGTTTCATGTAAAGATGATGCCTTTGAAGCTAGGCGGTATGGCAATATATTTTCAGAATATTGACCAACAGAAAAAACTGGAAGGAAAATTGACGGACTTTGCGTACTCAGATGACCTGACCGGTTTGCCGAACCGGCGGAAGATGACGGAAATTGCAGTGTCACTTAAGGAGGAGAAAAAGAAGTTTTCCTTTTTTTATATAAATCTTGATAACCTGAAATTCATCAATGCCCTCTATAATTATAGCTCCGGCGATAAGGTGGTTATCAGTGTTGCGGATCGGCTGCGGACATTGGCCGACAAGCGCTGCCATATCGGGCGTCTCGAAGGGGATGAGTTTATCGTGGTCCTTGAAACGCAACCGGGTGAAAGGCTGGAAGCTTTTGTTGAGAAGCTGTTGGACGTTTTCAGGGAGCCGTTTATGCTTGCTGATTTTCAGTCCGCCTATGTTTCAGCCAGCATTGGTATTGCCTGTATACCGTTTGATACGGAAAGGCTGAGGGATTTGGTCGCTTTTGCTGAAACAGCGATGTATGAGGCGAAGAAAGATAAAGGTCCATCGTATTCCTTTTACCGTCCGAAGATGAAGGCGAACCGCGAACGGCGAGTGTTGATTGAAAAGAGTTTGATGAGTTGCCTTGAAGGTTCCGGGTTTTATTTTGCTGTGCAGCCCCAGATTTCGGGAGAGGGTATCAACCTGTCGGGAATCGAAGTTCTTGCAAGGTGGAATCATCCGGTGCTTGGGGAATTATCGCCGCTCGAATTCATCGATGTGGCTGAGCAATCCGGAACAATTGCACATTTGACGACTCATCTGCTCCACGGCGTGTTCAAGATGATCAAAGACTGGGAAGGCCGATATGGATGGGATGTCAAGACGGCGATCAATATGACGCCGTCCCTGTTGGCGAACCCGGTATTTTTTGAAGAGTTTTTCAATCTTATGGAGCAGTATGGCGTCGGGCCAAGCCTGCTTGAAGTCGAACTGACGGAACATGCGGAAATGGCTTATTCTGAGACGACGATGCGAAATCTGGAACTGTGCAGGGAAAAAGGAATTTCGATTGCCATCGACGATTTTGGCACAGGATTTTCAATGATCTCCTACCTGATGCAATTTCCGATAAATAAAATCAAAATCGACAGGTATTTCATTAGTAAAATCGGGGAAGATGCTAAATCTGAGGCGGTTCTTAAATCGTTGATCCATCTTGCACAGAGCATTGATTGCGAATTATTGGCTGAAGGGGTAGAAAGACCCGAGGAGGTCAAATTCCTTAAAGAGAATTCCTGCACGGTTTTTCAGGGCTACTATTACGATAAGCCGCTGCAGGTAAAGGATTTTGAAGAGAAATACTTATAACAGGAACCAGGAGTTCTTCTGAAAAATATTCGAAATTCAGTGGGACTAAAGGTTTGTTTAATTTTGGAATCTGTTAAACTGTATAAGAATAATAAAACGTTAAGCAAGAATTTAGGAGCAGGGGCAGGAGGGAATCAAATGATTCAAGGTGTAACGTCATTATCTTTTGAGAAGGCATTGATGGATGGGGTCCAGGAAATGGTCTTTATTGTCCG
>DATHVY010000363.1:0-1650 GCA_035461045.1 Planococcus sp. (in: firmicutes) | reverse complement strand
TGTGAAGGAATTGACGGCTCCCTATAAATATCCGCGGGCCATTGAATTCCTGGAACAATTGCCGAAAACCGCATCCGGTAAAATCCGACGCGTCGAACTCCGGCAAAAGGAAATGAAAGAATAGAAGAGCAGCCGGATTTTGAACTGCACCGAAATTGTTAGACACAACTAACAATGGAGGTGCAGTTTTTCTATGACGAAATTTACGATTGAAAAGAAGATACGGGCTGTTCAAGAGTATTTAGCGGGCCATGAGTCGATTAGACAAGTCGCCAAGCGACATACAGTGAACAAACAAGTACTCCATCATTGGATTGAACGTTACCGGCATCAAGGTGAAGCCGGGTTGCGGAAACGGTATACAAACTATACACCCGAGTATAAAATGGACGTACTTAACTTTATGAATGACACGGGGGCGTCCCCTTCGGAAGCAGCTGCTGTTTTCGATATCCCTTCCAAATCCACCGTCGCGAACTGGAAGGAAGCACTTGATCAAAGCGGAATAGACGCCCTCATTCCAAAGAAAAAGGGGCGTCCATCGATGAAAGAGAAACCGAAGAAACCCATACCGCCAAAAGAGGCGAAAGAGACACTACAGGAAGAAGTCGAACGGCTGCGCATGGAGAACGCGTACCTAAAAAAGTTGAATGCCTTAGTGAAGGAAAAGGAACGGTCACAACGCAACTCAAAGCCCAAGTGATCTATGAGCTAAGGCATGATTTCAAGGTCGTCGACCTCATCCAGGTGGCATCCATTCCGAGAAGCACCTATTATTATTGGATCAAACACCACGAGCGTCCCGACAAATACAAAGAGGTGAAAGCGAACATCGCCGAAATCTACCATGAGCACAAAGGGCGTTATGGACACCGAAATATCCATATCGAATTAGGGAAAAGAGGCATCCACCTCGATCCGAAAACCGTTCTGAAATTGATGAAAGCGACCGGCCTCACCTGCCGGGTGCGGATGAAGAAATACCGTTCCTACCGCGGCAATGTTGGGAAGGTGGCACCGAATGTGCTGAGCCGGGATTTTACGGCCGAGAAACCGAACCAGAAATGGGTGACCGATGTGACGGAGTTTTCCCTTTTCGGCCAGAAGCTTTACCTATCGCCTGTGCTGGACCTGTTCAACAGTGAAATCATTGCTTACACGATTCAAAGCCGCCCGACGTATGACTTGGTTTCCACGATGCTCGAACAGGCTTTTGACCAGCTGGATCCCGACGTGGAACTCGTGATCCATTCCGACCAAGGCTGGCATTACCAAATGGAAAAATACCAAACAGCGCTGGCCAACCGGAACATCACCCAAAGCATGTCCCGTAAGGGGAACTGCCTCGACAACGCCGTGATTGAAAACTTCTTCGGCATTCTCAAGACGGAGCTCCTCTACCTGCAAGAATTTGAAAGTGTGGAGCATTTCCGCCAGGAACTGGATGACTATATGGTTTATTACAACCAGAAACGAATGAAGAAGAAATTAAAAAACATGAGTCCGGTGGAATACCGGACTCATGTGCAACAAGCTGCTTGATTTTTTTGTCTAACTTTTTTGGGTCAGTTCAATTTTCCCGGCTGCTTTTAATATTGCTTACTATAAGGGGGGAGCCTATAATTGAATAATATTTCGCTTTGCAAAACA
>DATHVY010000362.1:0-4922 GCA_035461045.1 Planococcus sp. (in: firmicutes) | reverse complement strand
CCAGTGACATCTCAGCTTTTGCCAATGCATTTTTCACGGCGTTGACCGGACCGATTCCCATTACTGCAGGATCCACTCCAGAAGTGCCGCTCGCAACGATGGTTGCCAAAGGAGTCAAACCAAGCTCGTCCGCTTTTGCTTTGCTCATGACAACCAATGCAGCTGCGCCGTCATTGATGCCTGAAGCGTTGCCGGCGGTTACACTGCCGTCTTTTTTGAAAGCTGGACGAAGTTTCGCCAACTTCTCTTCAGTAGAAGAAGCTTTAACGTATTCATCTGTCTTGAAAATGATCGGATCCCCTTTGCGTTGGGGAATTTCAACCGGGATAATTTCCTCTTCGAATTTACCGGCTTCGATGGCAGCAGAGGCACGAGCTTGTGAGCGCGCAGCGAATTTGTCCTGTTCTTCCCTTGAGATCTCATAGCGGTCGCAAAGATTTTCGGCGGTCGTGCCCATGTGATAATTATTGAATGCACACGTCAGTCCGTCATGAACCATGCTGTCAACCACTTTCTGGTCGCCCATCCGGAAACCGCTGCGGGCACCCTCCATTAAGTACGGGGCACGGCTCATGTTTTCCATACCGCCGGCGACGACAATCTCAGCGTCTCCTGCATAGATTGCCTGGAAAGCCAATTGCACGGATTTCAACCCGGATCCACACACTTTATTGATGGTCATCGCTGGAACACTTTCAGGCAAACCGGCTTTGATTGAAGCCTGGCGTGCCGGATTTTGGCCAAGGCCGGCCTGCAAAACATTCCCCATGATAACTTCTGAAACTTGCTCTCCTTTAAGTCCAGCCCGATTCAGCGCTTCCTTGATAACAATCGACCCTAGTTCAGTGGCTGGAACATCTTTCAACGCCCCTTGGAATGATCCTACTGCTGTACGGACAGCGCTTACAATTACGATTTCTTGTGTCAATTTCATTTCCCCCTTGTTTGCTCATATACTGGTTGCTCTTTTATCCCCATCCTCTATACAATAGAAGAAGGAGGGATACTATGTTCAGTTTACCAAACAATGTAACAATAATCGAGGTCGGTCCACGAGATGGCTTGCAAAATGAAGCCAAACAAGTTCCTACCGATATCAAACTGCAATTTATAAAAGCACTTCAAAAATCAGGAATCC
Organism: Planococcus sp. (in: firmicutes); assembly: GCA_035461045.1. GTDB lineage: Bacteria > Bacillota > Bacilli > Bacillales_A > Planococcaceae > Planococcus. Next base: position 3,784 of record DATHVY010000362.1, on the reverse strand, counting down.
AGGAAATGGAACTGACTTCTTTTGTCTCCCCTAAATGGGTGCCTCAAATGGCAGACGCGAATGAAATCATGGAAAACACAGTCCATCAAGGCAGACAATTCGTGCTGACCCCTAACGAACGCGGCATTTCTTCCGCCCTGGAGGCAGGAGCCCAAGCTGTGGCGGTTTTTGTTGGAGTTTCGAATTCCTTCAACAAAAAGAACATCAATAAAACGACTGCAGAAAGCATGGAAGCGCTTCAACCTTTGATACAGAAGTTGAAAGAAGATGGCATTTTTATTCGCGCTTGCATATCTACGGCGTTCTATTGCCCGTTCGAGGGAAAAATAGATCCAAAAGATACACTCGATCTTTGCAGGCAGTTTGTGGACTGGGGTGTCGATGAGTTGAGTGTAGCCGATACGATTGGCATGGCGACGCCTAAAGAAAGTTATGAACTTTTCGGCCAATTAAAAGAAGCTTTTCCGGATACACTTCTGACTGCCCATTTTCACGACACACGCAAAATGGCATTGGCCAATATCTTTGCTGCCTTACAAGTCGGGATCAACCGTTTTGACTCATCCGCTGGAGGACTCGGGGGATGTCCCTTTGCCCCCGGAGCGACCGGAAATGTTGCCACGGAGGACGTCGTCAATATGCTTCACCGCATGGATATTGAAACCGGCATCGACCTGGACCTTCTATGCGAAGCTGTCAATAAAATTTCATCACACGTTACTAATCCGATCCATACAGGCATGTACACCCTGTTTAAGAACAAAGCTTAGAGAAAAAGCCAAGGGAAACGAACAGTTTCCCTTGGCTTTTTTTGGTTGCAAGGACCCAGATTGCTTAAGAGTCCATTTCATTCCTCTTAAGCACAAGCTTCATCCCTGCTTCGCCCTCCGCTCCGATAAATAACTGTGTCAATGGACCGCTTTTGAGCACACCGGTGACATGCAATTCAATCGTATCCACGTGGTAATCGTCCAATCCAGCTGTCAGTTCATGGATATTTTGGAGTGAAACCGGTAATGCCTCGGTAAGGTTTTTACCTTGAATACTGAACTGGCCAGCTCCTTGGTCTTTAGCGGCCGGCATTAGAAATTCGAACGTTTCCTTTTGCTCCGACATTTTTCAAAACCACCTTTCAAGACTTCTTCCCAATCCAGATACCCCTCTAAAAAAAAGGCAAACGACGAAACAAAAAAACCTTCTTTTCTGCAAATGCACAGAAAAGAAGGTTTCAGTAAAAAGTTGAGCACAGAGCCGATTTTACTCTATTTCGATCAATCTATAATGAACTCCTATACGTTAAACGAAGATACGGTACAAGTGTGTTATAGCTTTTTACTTTTTAGCTGTTTTTGCAGCTTTTTCAGTTTTTGCAGCTTTAGCCGGTTTTTCAGGCTTCGTTGAAGCTTTGTTCATTTGAGACATCATTTGATTGATTTTCTTTTGTGATGGTTTTTGTCCCATTTGCATCATCATGATACGGAGCATTTCTTCGTTAATCGGTGGATTGTCCTGCAAATACTTCATCATGTATCGACGTGCGATGAAAAAGCCAAGAGCCACACCCGCCAGCAATGCGAAGATTACGATTACTACCCAAATCCAAGTATCCAAAATTGTTACCTCCTTCGTGTTGCATAAATAAGTAGTGCACCAAAAAGGATTATACTATAAAAACAGGGATGTGACTATAGAAAAAGCGGAAGCATCGAAATGCTTCCACCGTTTCATTATTCCTGGATCAGTTTTTTCACTTTGGCTGCTACGTTGTCAGGTGTGAAACCTAACTCTTCCATAATGCGCTCTCCCGGAGCAGAAGCACCGAAACGGTCGATTCCAAGAATCTCGCCTTCGTCGCCTGTGTAACGCTCCCAACCGAATGACGTGCCTACTTCGATTGCCAAACGTTTTTTAACGTTTTTCGGAATCACTGATTGTTTATATTCTTTATCCTGCTTCTCAAAACGATCCCATGATGGCATCGATACGACTGAAACGGAAATTCCTTCTCCAGCCAGTTGTTTTTGAGCTTCAATCGCAAGGCTGACTTCAGAACCGGTTGCAAGAAGCAATGCTGCCGGATTTTCAACCGGAGAGATCACATATGCCCCTTTTTCAACGCCTTCTTCAGCCAGTTTTGCACTGTTCTCGAGAACCGGCAAGTTCTGGCGGGACAAGACCAACAATGTCGGTTTTGATTTTGACGTCAACGCAAGACGCCAAGCTGCTTTCGTTTCGTTAGCATCTGCTGGACGAATCACACCGAGATTCGGCATGGCGCGCAACGAAGCCAAATGTTCAACAGGTTCATGAGTCGGACCATCTTCGCCGACTGCCACACTGTCATGCGTGAATACATAAGTGACGGGAAGCCCCATCAAAGCAGCTAAACGGATCGCTGGACGTGCATAGTCACTGAAGACAAAGAATGTGCCGCCGAATACATGCAGTCCGCCATGAAGGGCCATGCCGTTCAATGCCGTACCCATCGCAAATTCGCGAACGCCAAACCAAATGTTGCGGTTTTGGTAGTTATCAGCGTCGAAATCACCGCCGTCTTTAATATTGGTTTTGTTTGAACCAGCCAAGTCCGCACTGCCTCCGAAGAATGAAGGAACTGTTTTTGCGATGGCATTGACCATATCGCCTGATGATGAGCGAGTCGCCTGGCTCTTACCTGCAGCGTATGTTGGGAATTCAGCATCGAAATCTTTCGGCAAGTCACCTTTGATTGCTGTTTGAAGCTGAGACGCAAGTTCAGGATGTTTTGATTCGTACTCAGCATACAACTGGTTCCATGCTTCTTCGGCTTTGCCGCCAAGTTCCTCAGTTGCCTGTTTGAACGTATCGTACACTTCATCCGGTACATGGAAGTCTTGATCGAAAGTCCATTCGTAATATTCTTTAACCAATTTCATTTCATCTTCACCAAGCGGAGCTCCGTGAGCGTCAGCTTTACCTGATTTGTTCGGAGAGCCGTAACCGATGACTGTTTTTACTTCAATCAGTGTCGGTTTGTCTGAAGATTGTTTTGCAGCTCCGATTTTTTCATTTAGGTCATCCAGGTCATTTCCTTCATCTACACGCAAGTAATTCCATCCATAGGACTCAAAACGTTTTTGGACATTTTCTGAGAAGCTTTTGCCCAAATCGCCATCCAACGAAATATCATTGCTATCATAAAGAACGACCAATTTGTTTAATTTCAGGTGTCCGGCCAATGAAATCGCTTCGCCTGCAACGCCTTCCATCAAGTCTCCATCGCCGCATAATGCGAAGGTATGATGATCCACAACTTCAAGTCCTTCTTTATTGTATGTAGCTGCTAAATGGCGCTCTGCCATTGCCATACCAAGAGCCATGCCAATTCCTTGGCCAAGTGGACCTGTAGTCGCTTCTACCCCGACTGTATGGCCAAATTCAGGATGTCCTGGAGTTTTGGAATCCCATTGACGGAAGTTTTTGATCTCGTCCATTGGAAGGCCGTAACCGCTCAAATGAAGCAAGCTGTATAAAAGCATGGAGCCATGCCCCGCAGATAAAACGAATCTGTCTCTATTAAACCACTGAGGATTTTTTGGGTTATGGTTCATATGTTTCGTCCATAATGTATATGCCATCGGCGCTGCTCCCATTGGCAAGCCCGGATGACCAGAATTCGCTTTCTCAATCGCATCGATTGAAAGCGTGCGAATGGTCGTGATTGCTAATTTATCAGTTTTGCTAGACATAAAAACATCCTTCCTCGTACAAAATTTAATCCCTTTCTAGTTTAGTCAAGAATAGC
>DATHVY010000361.1:0-3852 GCA_035461045.1 Planococcus sp. (in: firmicutes) | reverse complement strand
GAAAATGGGTGCTGTAAATAATCCATGAAAACTCCTCCTCTTTGCAAATAAACGAATGAAATTCGTCTCCGTTTCTAATCAGATGTTAAGTGAACTCAAGATTCCACTTAACTTTTAACAAATTCAACAGATAACTACGATTATAAGGCATTGCACCGAAAACATCTACACGAATGTTCAAAAAACTTAGTTTTCGGCAATATTTTTTACCAAAAAGAAAAGCAGATAAGTCTTATAGTTACGATATGTATTTCATTGCAATGATTATATTACATCATGATTGTATGCAAATCCATAAAAAAAGCATACAGCATGGCATCCCGCTGTATGCTTTAGTTTATAGCTTCAAGCCCGTTCTGCTCTTAAATCTGCGGAGCAGAATATGGCTTTCCACCCGACTGATGCCTTCGAGCGCGTAAAGCTCTTCATTGATGAACTTTTCCAGGTCGCTGAAGTCATTCACCAACACGTGCATATGGAGCGTGGAGGGCCCTGTCATCTGGTAGCAGCTGGCGACATTTGGGTTATCTGCCAGTGCTTGGGCGACTTGGACGAGAGAGGCCGGTTCACAATCTACTTCAAAAAAGCCAGAGACTTTCTTGCCGACTTTTTCACTGTTGATGACTACCGTGAATTTCTCAATCACGCCGGCTTCCGTCAATTGGTGGACTCGCTCTCTTACAGCCACTCTGGATAAGCTCAATTCTTTTCCGATATCTACATAGGAGGATCGTCCATTAATAGTCAATAAATCCAATATTTTTCTATCTGTATCATCAAGCTTCATCAAGACACCTCTTAACTGATTATTTCCTTCTAAGTATACGATTTCTTTGAGTTCTTGGAAAGTTGGGTCCTTCGACCGGTTTCGGAAGCGGCAAAAAAATCTCCCGTCCCACCCGCTGAATTAATTTTATCATGATTCAGACTTGTCGGACTACAGGTTTGATGGTTTCCAAAATTCTATTGAACTTTTTCGATCAGTTCCGGACTGTTGTTCTTTGGTGAGTTGACGGCATTTGACACTTCAAAAGCTTCCATAGCAGCAGGGTTGGGCGGCTTCAATAGTGTGATCAACTCTTCTGGATTCTGGACTTTCGGATCCAACCAAATCCTCTCTTCTTCCTTCGTCAAAATTACCGGCATGCGATCATGAATCCCTTCCATCAACTCATTCGGCCCAGTCGTCAAAATGGCGCATGAATTGACCTTTTTCCCGTCCGGGGACTGCCACGTTTCCCATAGCGCAGCAAAAGCGAACGGTTCGCCGGATTTCATCTTGATGAGCATGGGAATTTTTTTGTCTTCCAAGCGTTTCCATTCATAAAAAGAATCCGCAAGTACCAGGCAGCGTTTTTGACGCAAAGCTCTCTTGAAGCTCGGTTTTTCAGCAGCTGTTTCGGAACGGGCATTGATCATTTTGGATCCGATTTTTTCATCTTTTGCCCAAGGCGGTATTAAACCCCATTTCAATTGCCCCAGCCGGTTCTTTGTCCCATCATTCACAACCGCCAACACTTGTTGAGAAGGGGCTACATTATAACTCGGTTTGTATTGGCCTTCTTCAAGCGCTGTTTCTTCAACGTTGAACCGATTCAGGATCACATTGAAATCAGCATATAAAGTATATCTGCCGCACACATTTCCCACTCCTTTCTCTAAAAACTGCATTACCCATATTCTTAATATAACAGAAATATCAGTTTTTATTGTTTACTAGTGATTATTTGTGGTACAAGGTCTATGACTGACAAATAAAAAGGAGGTTATTTCATGACTCAAAACCAGAATGCCGGAGCATATCTGGGCTTTTTATCCACTCAACGTCCCCCTGCAATCGGAACACAAGGCGCTGTTGCATCTCCGAATTACTTAGCGACGCAAGCAGGACAGGAAGTCATCAAGCAAGGCGGCCATGCGATTGATGCTGCAATCACGATGAATACCGTTTTATGTGTGGTCTATCCGCACATGGCAGGACTCGGCGGAGACCTGTTTTCCCTGATCTGGGACAAAGATTCCGGAGCGGTCGAAGCGATCAACGGCAGCGGCAAATCCGGACAGAACGTCACCTCAGAATTTTACCTCTCAAAAGGCTATGATGAAATTCCTCAACGCGGTCCACTCGCAGCTAACACCGTTCCAGGCACCGTTCACGCCTGGTGGGAAATGCACCAGAAGTACGGAAAGGTCGAATGGACAGAGCTCTTTACGAGAGCTATACATTACGCAGAAAACGGTTTCCCGATTTCTAATAAATTCAGTGATTTTCTCGCAGAGAAGCAAGACGTCCTTCAGATGCACGAAGAAACGAAGAGCATTTTCTTGAAAGACGATTACTTAGCTAAAGAAGGAGATTTATTCAAACAGCCCGATTTGGCGAATTCTCTAAAACTTATTGCCGAAAAAGGTCCTTCCGTTTTCTACGAAGGAGAGCTGGCTGATAAAATCATTGCCGGATTGGAAAAACACGGCGGATTGTTAACAAAAGAAGATTTGGAGTCACATCAGACCGAATGGCAAGAACCGCTCCAGTCCACTTACAGAGGATACGATGTTTTTCAGGTGCGCCCGAATACGCAGGGCTTGGCTTCACTAATCATCCTCAACATTCTTGAAGAATTCGATTTGAATGAAATTGGAGACAATACTCCCGATTACTATCATCTGATGGCGGAAGCGACAAAACTGGCATTCCTTTACCGCGATGAATGGGTGACGGATGAAAATGACATGAAGCGGAAACCTGAAGAGCTCATTGCGAAAGAGCTTGGCAAAGAACTGGCAGGCAAAATCCGGTTTGACCAATTGACGCCTGAACTTGAACGGAAAAAGGATCTTCCCATTTTCCAAACCAGCCGGGATACCACATATATGTGTGCGGTGGATAACGACGGCAATACTTGCTCGCTCATCCAAAGTGTCTATCATGAATTCGGTTCCGGTTTCATTGCAGAAGGCACCGGGTTTATCCTGCAGAACCGGGGTTCCTTCTTTTCGCTCGACGAAAACCATCCCAATTGTTTGAAGCCCGGCAAAAAAACGTTCCATACCATCATTCCGGCAATGATGTTAAAAGACGGCAAACCGTTCATGCTTTATGGTTCGATGGGCGGCGAAGGACAGCCGCAGACACAGGCGGCCATCGCCACCCGTGTCATCGATTTTGGCTACAACATCCAGCAGGCAATCGAAGCCCCCCGCTGGCTGCACGGCAAGACCTGGGGAGCTGATAGCGAAACCTTCAAACTGGAAGGGCGTATATCCGACAGCATCACCGATGAACTGGCAAAGCGCGGACAGTTAGTTGAACGGTTGGGAGATTGGACCGGAACGATGGGCCATGCGCAAGGCATCGTTTTTGATCACGAAAAAGGCACGTTAAGCGCCGGTGCTGATCCGAGAGGCGATGGTCTCGGATTAAGCTGGTAACTAAAAAGTAAAGGAGAGTGCAGGATGGATCATAACTTACCGATTACAATTGTTTATTGGCTGATCGCGCTGCTTCCATTGGCAGCGCTCCTGGTAATGCTCGTGTTGCTGAAATGGTCAGCCCCGGTATCCGGCGGCATCGCTTTAGCAATAGCCCTCGTCACTTCTTTCTGGCTTTATCAGGCTCCGTTTGATGCAGTAATGGTGGGCATCGGAAAAGGTGCATGGGACGCATTCTTCATCTTGCTGGTCGTCTGGCCCGCCCTGATTTTATACCAGGTCACTACACACGCCGGCGCATTCACGGCAATCCGGCAAGGCATTCAAGAATATAGTAAAAACTATTTGTTTCTTGTTTTGGCATTTGGTTGGGTGTTTGCATCATTTCTACAGGGTATTGCAGGCTTCGGTGCACCCATT
>DATHVY010000360.1:0-6118 GCA_035461045.1 Planococcus sp. (in: firmicutes) | reverse complement strand
CCCCAGCACCAATCCTGCTGCACAGGTGATCACTACTGCCGACAGCAACGCCAGCCAGAAATTCATCTCGGTTCTCGTCGTTATGATCCCCAGCGAGTAAGCTCCGATGGCAAAAAATCCGGCATGGGCCAAAGACAGCTGTCCTGTAAACCCAGCCAAAAGATTCATCCCATAAACAGCGATTGTAAAGATGAAGCCAATCGTCATTACATGCAGGACATAGCGGTTCTCCGCGAAAATCAGCGGGAACACCAGCGCAAATAGGATCAGCAGGACGATGATTACGCGTTGATTCAGAATCTTACTCATCAATAAACCCCCTTCGCAAACAATCCTTTAGGGCGAATGGTCATGATAATAATTAGAAGTAAAAAAGCGAAAACGTCTTTATAGTCGTTCGATATATACGTCGCGCCCATACTTTCGGTCAACCCAAGAACCAACCCCGCTATAATTGCTCCCGGAATGCTTCCCATGCCGCCGATGATGACAATGACAAAGGCTTTTAGTATGACCAGATGGCCCATCGCCGGGAAAACGAGGTTGATCGGCGAAGCAAGAGAAGCTGCAATTGCTGCGAGTGCTCCTGAGATGGCGAACGTCATCATCGCTACCTTGTTGGCATTGATCCCCACCAGGAATGCGCCTTCACGGCTTTGCGCCATGGCCAGAATGGATGCGCCCATCATCGTTTTCTTCAAGAAAACCGTTAAGAGCGCCACGACCGCAAATGCGACCACTATGACTAGAATTCGTTGGCTTGTCATCGTAATGCCAGCAAACGAAATATTATTGTCAAAAGGTGTCATCATGCGAAGATACTCGGTTCCCCATACCAGCTGGACCAGCGCTTCAAAAAACAGGACCAGCCCGATGGCCGCTATTTTGTCATGGATCGGCGGCGAATTCCTCAGAGGATTGAAGACCAGCCGCTCCATCAACACCGCGAGCAATGCCACCACCACAATCGATGCCAGGATGGCCACAAAATAATGAACCCCTGTTCCTCTCATGACCATTAACGTCACATATCCGCCAATCAGATATAGTGCTCCATGCGCGAAGTTTGGTATGTGCAGGATGCCAAAAACCAATGTAAGTCCAATGGCCACAAGCGTGTAAACGCTTCCAAGAGTAAGTCCGTTAAAAACCTGCTGCAAAAATAAATCCATTTTTCCCCCTCCTATCCACTCCTTCAGCTGCAGTTGAGCTTCAGGAATATTCTTTGTTCAGCCGGCCGGCGATGATATTTTTTTGAATTTCCGATGTTCCTTCATAAATACGTGCAATCCGGGCATCCCGGTAATATCGCTCAATCGGATAATCTGCGATATAGCCGATTCCTCCATGAATTTGCAGCGCTTTATCCGCCACCCGGCTGTAAACTTCGGAGCCGAATAGTTTCACCATCGCCGCTTCTTTGATGACTTGTTTCCCTTCGTCCACCATCCAGGCAACCCGGTACATAAATGATCGCAACACTTCAACGTCGACAGCCATTTCTGAGAGCATATGCGCAACCGCCTGATGCTCGATGATCGGTTTGTCGAATTGCACCCGTTCTTTCGCAAAGGCTACGGATAGATCCAGCAACTTTTGAGAAGATCCGAGATTCCTTGCAGCCAGTCCCGCCCTGCCATTCGCAAGGATTTTGAGTGCGTTCACATAGCCCTGGCCTTCTTCCCCCAAAATATTTTCAACAGGCACTTCACAGTTCTCCAGTATGATTTCGGCAGAATCGGAACCGCGCAAGCCCATCTTTTTCTCAACCGCTCCGACGCCAAAGCCCGGGAAACCTTTTTCTACAATGAATGAAGTGATGCCTTTTGCCCCTTTAGCCGGGTCGGTTACAGCCATCACTGTAAACACGTCCGCCACTGTCGCATTCGTTATATAATGTTTTGTTCCGTTTAAAATATACTTATCGCCTTTTTTAACGGCAGTCGTTTTCAAGTTTGTGGCATGCGAGCCCGCCTCCGGCTCTGTTAAAGCAAAAGCACCGATCTGCTGCCCCGCAGCCATAGCCGGGAGGTACTTTCTTTTTTGAGTTTCATCGCCCATCTCGACAATTCCGACCGTTCCGATCCCTGTATGCCCACCGATCAAGGTCGTATATCCATTATGAGTTGCTCCGATTTCCTCATATAATGCGCATTTACCTACCATATTAATGCCAAGTCCACCATATTCTTCAGGAATACTTAAGCCGAACAAACCCATTTCTTTAGATAATTGAACAATGCGATCGGGGATTTTATTATCTTCTTCAATCTGCATCGCCACTTTCTCCACTTCGGTTTGAACAAAATTCCGGATATTGCGCTTTAAGAATTGAATATCCTCATCCAAATGAAAATCCATGCAGTGTCTCATCCCTTTCCGAACTTACTGTTAGGCAGGAACCCTTTGTTTTTCCAGCAATTCCCGCAGGGTGGGCGGAATCATTTCCGTTTGTTGGGCAAGATAATCGAAACAGACAATCGTAGCTTGGCCTTTTGCCAGCGAAGCTCCCGAATTCCCGTCAGTTATTGTATGCATTAGCGCAAAACTTTTCGAACCAATACGATCCACAATCGTTTTCACCCTCAAAGTTTGACCGGCAAATGCTTGGGCGATAAAGTCACAGGAAGTGGAAGCGATGATAAAATCGATGTTTCCCCTTGTCTCTTCTCCTGTAAAACCGATCCCCTGAAAAAACTTGGATCTGGCTTCTTCCATATAAATGAAATAACTTGTGTTATTAATATGACCAGCGGCATCGGTTTCACAAAAGCGGGCGTAAATCTCTATTTCCGATACTCCTCTCAATCCCCTCACTCCTCGCGTTCGATAATGGTCGCAATTCCTTGCCCTCCGCCGATACACGCAGTAATCAGCGCATACCTTCCGCCCGAGCGCTGCAATTCATAAACTGCTTTTGTCAGCAAAATCGCACCTGTTGCTCCGAGCGGATGGCCTAAAGCGATAGCCCCTCCGTTAATATTCACTTTTTCAAGGTTCATCTTCAAATCTCTGTTACAGGCCAAAACTTGCGCCGCAAATGCTTCATTAATTTCGATCACGTCCATGTCTTCCAATGTGAGTCCCGCTTTTTCCAATACTTTTTTTGTTGCAGGCACCGGTCCGATTCCCATAATGTTCGGGTCCACTCCGGCCACAGCTTGAGCCCTAATCACCGCCAGCGGCTTGATATCCAGCTCCTCAGCTTTTTCCCTCGACATGACAACGGCTGCCGATGCGGCATCATTCAATCCTGAACTGCTCCCAGCAGTGACAGAACCGCCTTCGAGAAATGCTGGATGAAGTTTTGCCAATGCTTCTTTTGATGTTTGTGGCCGTGGATGCTCATCCTTATCGAAGACAATCGGATCTCCTTTTTTCACAGGAATCTTCACAGCTACAATTTGCTCTTCAAATCGTCCCTCTTCCACCGCACGAGACGTCTTCCTTTGGCTATTCAACGCGAACTCATCCTGTTCTTCCCGGCTGATGCCATACTTTTCCACAAGATTTTCAGCCGTTATGCCCATTGGTGGATCTCCGATTTCTTCCGGAGAGTGCCGCGATTTCTTGAATTTCGGTGGTGCTGTGCTGAATGCTTTTTCAGGTTTTTCCAATAAATAAGGGGCTTGGCTCATGCTTTCAATTCCACCAGCTATGAAAACATCTCCGTCCCCTGCCCAAATAGCTTGTGCCGCAAGGTTGATTGCGTTGATGCCGGAACCGCATTGGCGGTCAACCGTCAACCCCGGCAAGTGTGCGCCGAGACCTGTCTGCAATGCTGTCAACCGTGCGATATTACCTCCTGCGCTGAGAACATTGCCCATAATCACATCTTCTACAAGCGATGCATCGATTCCGGCACGGCTAATGACTTCTTTCAGCACTTCTGCGCCAAACTCATGAGCCGGAACGCCGGCAAGAGCGCCACCTTGTCTTCCAATTGCTGTCCGTGCCGCTGATACTATGACCGCGTCTCTTTTCATTTTAAATGCCCCCTTATTACTGAATATTGCGAAAATTATAGAGAGAAAATCACTTCACCTTTTAACACATTTTTCTCCTGTTGATTCACAGCTTCAACGGAAAACTTGACGTTCCCCTCTTGCTTCTCCGTTACCGAGGCTTTCAAGGTGACAACATCATCCAAAAACACCATTCCTTTGAAACGGATTGCGTAATCCTGGATAAATCCTTCATCCAAATGGGGCGTAAACAGCTTCGCCAGATTTCCCATCGTCCACATGCCATGGGCGATTATACCCGGCAAACCAGCTTTTTCCGCTTCACTATCCACAGTATGAATCGGATTGAAGTCTCCGGAAGCTCCCGCGTACTTGATCAGATCCAGACGCTCTACCGGTTTCAGTTGGATAGAATCCAAAGAATCGCCTATCTGCAGATCTGTTATTTTCGTCATACCAGCATCCCCTTCCTTGCTGATTCGTTGATGATGACAATACGCTCTTCTGTAAAAAGCAGCTGGCCTATCGAGTCTTCTCCATATTTTGTAACGACTAGGAACCCCATCTCGCCGAAGTTCCCGCTCTTTTCGTAGTAGTCTTTCACCTCTGTCCAGCAGAATACATCTTCTCCAACCAAAAGTGGCCGGGTATAATGGTAAATTTGCTCTCCATGGATCAATCCTTTGGATGGCAAGTTCAAGCCTTCTATTGTCCCGGCATCAAACGTGACCGGGAAAGTGGGTGGAGCAATATTTTTTCCATATCTCGAAGCAGCCCCGGCCCCTTCATCCAAAAAGATTGGAGCAGGGTCCCCGATTGCTTCCGCAAACTTTCGGACCGCTCCTCTTTCTATCGTGTTCTTTACTTTTTCCGAGCGTTTTCCAATACTTTCTTTTAGCATAGCTTTCGCCTCCATCCCCTAATTTCTTGGTCCTCCGGCAACATACAGCACTTGTCCACTGACAAACGAAGATCGCTCATCGGCAAAAAATGCGACAGCATTTGCAATATCTTCCGGCTTGCCGCTTCGGCCAACTGGAATGTTGGATACGCTGTGCTGAATCAGATCTTCAAACGGAATGCCGATCCGCTCGGCAGTGGCTCTCGTCATATCCGTCTCGATAAAGCCTGGCGCCACAGCATTTGCCGTGATTCCGTATTTCCCCAATTCAATGGCCAACGTTTTCGTAAAGCCCTGCAAACCGGCTTTGGCAGTAGCGTAATTGGATTGCCCTCGGTTGCCTAAAGCAGATGTGGAAGAGATGTTGATGATTCTGCCGTATTTGTTTTTCGTCATATAAGTTTGAGCTGCCCGGGTTGCATAAAAGGCGCCTTTCAAATGAACATCCGTCACCGTCAGCCAATCTTCATCGGTCATCTTGAATAGCATATTGTCCCGTATTACCCCGGCATTGTTGACCAGTACATCGATTGAGCCGAATTTCTCAAAAACTTCCTTCATCGCTTCTTCGATTTGCTCCTTGTCCGTAACGCTCGCATTTTTCGTATAAATCGAATAGCCTTGCTCTTTCATTTCCTGCTCCGCTGTCTGCAGCGCTTCTTCATTCACATCCACAATCGCCACGTTGGCTCCTTCTTTTGCGAACCTCTCTGCAATCTGGCGCCCAATTCCCCGGCTTCCCCCGGTCACGAACGCCGTTTTCCCTTCAAATGCTGTACCCATTCCAATTCCTCCTTTTTCTTCTATTCTTTAAACCGATTGTCCAACCTTAACGTGGCCTCTCAGTAAGTTGCGTGAAATGATCATCCGTTGAATTTCATCTGTTCCATCGTAAATTCTCCATAATCTCGCTTCCCGGTACCAACGCTCGATCGGCAGTTCGCGTGTATAACCCATGCCACCATGAATTTGAAGCACACGGTCCACAACCCGGTTGCCCATATTGGCACCATATAATTTTGCCATCGAAGCCAAGTGGCGATTGTCTTCACCTTGATCAAGCGTAAATGCTGCATTCAGCACCAGCCATTTCGCCGCTTCGATTTCCACTGCTGAATCCGCAATCGGCCATTGAATTGCTTGTCGCTCAGCAATCGGTTTGCCGAATGTTTTACGTTCTTTTGAGTAGTCGATGGCCATCTGCAGAAGACGTTCGCTCATGCCAACTGCGCGTGCCCCCACTACCCAGCGG
>DATHVY010000359.1:0-9496 GCA_035461045.1 Planococcus sp. (in: firmicutes) | reverse complement strand
CCTTGCCGACGCGGAACAAGCCGACGATTTCGAATTGCCCGATACCGGCATCGGATGGGAATTTGAACGCAAACTCTCATCCGCGTTCATTGCCACGCCTGACTACGGCACACGTTCCGCAACGGTCCTCCTCATCGACCGCAACAACCAGTTGACGTTTGCGGAAAGAACATTCAATGATGGTTCGCTAAAAAACCAACAAGTTTTCACTTTTTCGATTGACTGAAAACATGTTCTCTTTTTGAAATTTCTGCTCTCTTAGCTCCGGCTTTGAGTGGGTATACACAACTGAAGGAGCTGAAATTGATGAAGTTAGGTTACGCCTGCATGAATACAGAATTAAAAACAATTTTTAGAACTTGCCGTTTGGCAACAGCTGAAAAAGAAGGCATGGAAAAAGTGAAAGAATTGACGCTTGCGAATATGCAGACAACGTTGGAAATTATTCGATGGAACAAAGTAAACGGCATCTCGTTTTACCGGGCTTCGAGTTCGATCGTTCCACTTGCGACACATCCTGTGAACGATTGGATCTGGTGGGAAGACCCCGATTTCTTATTGATAGCCGGCCAAATCCGTGAATTGGTGGAAGCCGATCAAATGAGGGTTTCGGTTCACCCCGGCCAATACTCTGTCCTCAATTCCCCTAAACCGGAAGTGGTGGTTCGGACGATCGAAGACTTGGAATATCACGATAAACTGATTGCTTTACTCGGAGGATCAGACATCATCCTTCACACAGGTGGAGCTTACGGTGATAAGGAAAATGCGAAAATGCGCTTTGCTGAAAACTATTCGCTTCTGTCCAACAGCATCAAACGGAAATTACGGCTTGAAAATGACGACAAGACGTTTACCGTCCGCGACGTACTGGATATCAGCAAAGTATGCGGAGTTCCTGTTTGCTTTGATATACACCACCATAATTGCAACAATGATGGTGAAACGGTGGATTTCAATGAGATCCTCGCCACATGGGAGGGCATTGGACGACCAAAAATCCATATCAGCACCGGAAAAGAAGGCTTCACTGACCTTCGCCATCATGATTTGGTTTCTGCAGAAGATTTCAATCAACTCTTGGATCTTCTTGACGGAACAGAAGCAGATATTATGTTTGAAGCCAAGCTGAAAGAGCAATCCGTAATGCCTTTCATCAAACAGCTGGTTCAAAATTAATAACAGTTTGTTTCCCCTAGGGCTGCAGCAAAAAATGACAAAAGGCCAAAGCGAAGTCGCTTTGGCCTTTTGTCCAGCTATTTTACGGAGCATTTGGAAAGATTAAGGTAAACGTTGTGCCTTTGTCTTTTTCACTATTTACATGGATTTCGCCCCGCATTTGTTTGATGATGCTGTATGCCACCATCATACCGAGTCCGGTTCCTTTTGTCTTTGTTGAAAAATAAGGTTCACCCAATCTCATGGCTTCATCTTTTGTCATCCCAATGCCCTGATCGGTCAGTTCTATCCGGACTTCTTCCTGAAATTTCCAGACCCTGATGGAAAACAGACCGCCATTTGGCATCGCTTCAATGCCATTCCGTATGATATTGATCAGTGCCTGCTGAAATTTTTGAGGGTCCGCTTGAATACGGGCCTGCCGATCACATTCCACTAACCGGATGTCTACTTGGTTGACATTGGCGAAAGGACCCATGACCTTCAACGCTTGGTTGATTTCTTCCGCTAAAGAGATCGTTTTCATCTGCCCATAAGTTGGTTTTGCAAATACGAGGTAATCCTCAATGAGGCCTTCGGCAACATTGATTTCCTTTAAAATGGTCTCATGGAATTCCTGCTGTTTTTCCCTGGGATATTCATGGGAATGAAGCAGTTGGACAAAACCTTTGATGCTTTGGATCGGATTTCGCAATTCATGGGAGACGGATGCTGCAAAATGGCTGACTGTCTCCAGTTTTTCGTGTTTCATCAAAGAATTCAAGAGATAATCCTGCCTTAAATTATGCTCGATCAATAAAGCGGTAAGAACGATCATGGCTCCCTGATTCAACATCAGCATCAGCCAGATCCCGATCAAATCATGGATTGGATCTCCAAAGAACAGGTATCCCGCAAACATATTAAATAACAGCGAGGCAATCGAAATGATAAACACGAGATTCACTTTACCGAATCGTGTTAACCGCATATACGTACCCCTCAGCATCGGAACAAACACCGCAATCACCAATTGGTTCAAGATGGCGATATACATGCCGTCGCCTCCAATGATGACTCGTCCTCCTGAAGCGACCAGAAACAAGACTGCGCTGACAACAGGTCCGCCATAAAGTGCGCCGACGATCATCGGTACTTGGCGAAGATCGAATCTATACTCTTCCGTCAGAAATTGGTAGGGGAAAATCATGCATAAAATGATGGAGATGGAAAACATCACAGTCAAGATCACACGATGGCTACCGAAGAAACTGCGCCTTCCCGCCGTCGCAAACATCTGGTATAAGATGATCGGAAAAATGATGAAGAATATATTATTGATCATACCGGTCATCATTTCAGTCAAGTTGCTCCCCCCCTTTCACCTTATCCCCTTATTTTCTGATAAAAAAGGTCTGTACACATAGTTTCCATTATAGCTTTCCAAGCAAGCGACAATCAATGCAATATTCAACCAGGGCAGTCAATTCTCTAAAGAATTACGGATTTTGTTCAACAACCGCTCTCTCCTTTTTTTCATTCCCGACAGCGAGATTCCGTGAATTTCAGACAGCTGGGAAACACTGATCCCCTTCAAAAACAAGTCTTCCAGCAACCGCTTCTCCTCAGGGGTGAAATAAATCGGATCCAGCCACTCTGGCAGTTCATCGATGAGCCGCTCTTCTGACTTCATTTCATAACCGGTATTTTCCATAACAGCCACTGCTGCCGCCAAGCTGGCTTCACGCTTCAGTTCATCCAGCATCGCTCCTCGGATGCTGCTGTAGGCAAATGGAGTAAAGTTTCCTTTATTATGGTCAAACCGTTGCCATGCCTGCCACAATGCAACTCTTCCGGCTTGCCGATAGGATTCATGATCCCGATAGATGTGAAGCTTCCGGATCATCGCTGATATCATCGGGCTGTATTGTTCCAAAACCTTTTCAAAGTCTTTCATCATTTTTCCTTCTGAACGTTCGTTTGATTCCCGGGTACGTTCAGAATAGTCGAACAGGTTTGCAGGAGCGAATGGCTATTTTGGCTGATTACTCTCTACATATGTAATTTTATGGAATTTAATAAAAGCTTTTAAATTTCCTGAAATTTGGATTGCCCTTGACTATTTCGAATAACTGACCGAATTGCATAGAAAGAACCTTCTTCAGACAGGGACTGTCATTCGTCTGGAGAAGGTTCTCTTCATGCTACTCTATCCCGTAAAATCAAACAGGCAATTTCAATTTTCCACTTATCCAAATCCGGTTCCAGCTCGGGATCATTTCCGTAAAACTCAAAACGGCCATTCCAAATTTCTGTTTCTCCTTCATACCGTTTGTCCAATGACAGTCCCTGCACTTCAGCCCATCGAAGCAACGCTTCCAATGAGTAATCCAAGCGGTCTGGATGTCCGGTATGTTCGGCCTTGATATAGGAGCCTCCCGGAATGACGCTTCCGATTATGCGTCCATCCCCTATGACCATCCTTTCAACCGGCAGCCCCACCTCAAGCTGGTACGCTTCTTTGACGCCTCCAATGACCCAATAACGATAAAACGGAGCTCCAGTGACCAACAAATCGTGCTGTTCCACCCAATGAAAAAGCTCGCCCACCAATGCATGTACCTGATCCCATTCCAGCAAATTTGCTTCGATCGGAATAGCTGCATAAGGCTGCTCTTTCCACTCTACGATGATCGGTTCTGACATATATTTATCAGTCATGGCAATTCTCCTTTCAGGCAATTCTATCTTTTACTATTCCCTCAAAACAGAAGCTCTACTCTATCCCTCCATGATAAAAAGTAATTTTTTTATGCGTAAAAGGATGTTTTAATGATATTAATCCTGCTATTTATCTAAGAAACATGGTACACTTAACCTATTAAAGTTTCAGATTTTTCAGTTTATAAGGTCTTTACCTACTCAATACATACACTTATTTATGTGTAACTAACAGAAAGGGTGAGCGAAGTGGGAAGTAAGTTGGTTAAAATACTTGCTGTAGTTTCGTTAGTCATGTTTTCGTTTCTTTCTTTTTCCTCCCAGGCAGATGCAGCAGATTCAAAATTTATTACCAGTGTCAACACGACCAACAAAGTAGTGGCTTTGACTTTTGATGACGGCGCGGACGGTACGAATACAAACAAGATCCTGCAGATTTTGGCAAACCACAATATTAAGTCCACATTTTTTGTAACTGGATCCGGTGCCAATCATCATCCGCAGTACATCAAAAATATTGCTGCTCAGGGACATCAGTTATCCAACCATTCTTTTTCGCATCCGGACTTCACGAAATTGACAGCCGCTCAAATGAAAAGTGAATTGGACAGAACAGACACTGTTATCCGGAATCTAACGGGAAAATCAACTAAGCCTTTGTTCAGAGCACCTTTTGGAGCAGTCAATAATGCTGTCCTGGCGGGCGTTGGAGCAGCCGGTTACACCCATACGATTCAATGGAATATCGACACAGTGGACTGGAAAGGGGTTTCTGCAACCCAAATCACCAACAAAGTCATGAACAATATTAAACCTGGATCCATTGTATTGATGCATACTGGTGTAGGGGCGCCAGGAACTCCGGTAGCTCTTCCGGATATGATCACCAAGCTGAAAGCGCAAGGGTACAAATTTGTCACTGTTTCTCAACTGCTGAATCTACCAACGGCTCCTCCTGCGAGCGGAACCACTTACACCGTCAAAGCCGGTGATACACTTTACAGTATCGCCTTGAAATACGGAGTAACTGTCTCTGCGTTGGCAGCAGCCAATAATATCACGAATGTCAACTTGATTCGGGTCGGCCAAGTGTTGAAAATTCCGGGTCAACCGAGCACTCCACCACCTGCAACAACCATCAATTATACGGTCAAAGCCGGTGATACACTTTATGCCATTGCCTTGAAATACAAAGTCACAGTGGCTCAAATTGTCGCAGCCAATAATATTACGAACGTCAATTTGATCCGGGTCGGACAAGTGCTGAAGATTCCAGTTGCATCGCCAGCACCGCCTCCTGTCACTTCTGTGAACTATACAGTCAAAGCCGGTGATACACTTTACAGCATCGCCAGAACCTATAACGTCACCGTTGCCCAGATTGCCGCAGCCAATAACATCACCAACGTCAATTTAATCCGGGTAGGGCAAGTATTGAAAATCCCAAGATAAGTTGACCGGCCAAAACCAAAGAAAAACCGCTGAGAATAAAATCCAGCGGTTTTTCTCTTGTTATTTTTCTTGCAAAAACTTGAACACCTCTGCGTCGATCATCGCTTCTTCCGTCCATCGATCGTCGAAATTCTCACGCAGGACAAATGTTTTCAAGGCCGCTTTCACCTCGTCATTGTATTCATCATGATCTGCATGCTGCAACAGTTCCAATTTCACCAATTGATCCATCACCTCTATGAGCACTTCCCCCTCAAGTTCGAACATACGATCTGAAGGAGTGCTGTAAATGAGGTGCAATTGATACAAGCGCTCGAGCTCTTCAATCGGTTCCGGATGGTCATCCACCCGTAAGTCGACTTTCACATCATTATAACCGCCATAGCCTGCCCCTTTCTGCAGAACATAAAGTGCGGCAGATTGTTTACCGCGGCTATCGCCTCCCGCGTGCTGGGCAGCGGCCAGAGCTTCGAGGAGCCTTTTCGCAAGCGGCCCTTCCGATTTCTCGAATGTTTCACTCATCCTGCCCACTGTTTCTTCGCTCACCAGAATGTTGCCCTGGCATGAATGGTTCTTGCCGACTTTATGCCCGGCCCAGTCATAGCACTCGCTGCCCGTAAAGGCGCTCGCTTTGCCATCGCTGCTAATCACAGCAACTTGACGCAAATTTTTTCCTGGATCTTCCGAAACCAAGCGTTCAATCACTTCCTCCGGAGAATGGCCTTCTTCCAGAAGCTTCAGGCCTTCCGGACCGTATGCAGTATTCGCCCAAGACTGCGTAGCAACTGCACCTACATCCGCTTTTGCCCAGGGAACTACAGCTCCCACGGCCAAGAACTTGGATTGAACGGCAACCCCCACTTCTCCGGAATCTGGATCGGCTGCGATGATGGAAAAAGTGGCAACTAATTCATCTCTGTTTCTACTTTTTTTCAAGAGTTGGACCTCCCTATCTTGTTGAACCTTCATAATTTTTTCTGCTTCTAAAATATACCTTACTTTTTCGCATGAGCATATAATTAATTCATTTTTCAGACACCACTGTGGTATATTGAAAAAAATGGCGGATTATCCAGGAGGCGGTAAGCAAATGTGGAAACCGAAATTTATGAGGAAGGATGAAGAAACCGAATTTAAATACAACGATAAGGGCTATTTAATAGAAAATGAGAATTCATTGCACGGAAAACGAAAGATCACAGTCATCACCCCTGTCTATAACGCGGCCGGCACGCTATCCAAAACGGTGGATTCCGTAATTGCCCAGTCAATCGGGTTTTCCAATATTGAATACATCATTGTTGACGATAAATCGACAGATTCCTCACGCGACACCATCAAGAAGTATGCCAAACAACATAACAACATCATCCCCGTATACTTAGAGGAAAATTCGGGCACCCCTGCAAGACCGAGAAATTTAGGAATCGAGCTGGCCACATCCGAATATGTATTTTTTCTCGATGCTGATGATTGGCTGGAGGAGGATGGGCTCGAAATACTTTATGACATTATGGAAGAAACCGGAGACAATTATGCAGTCGGCAAGACCATGAGAGCCGAAACAGGCGGAGATGGCATTGCCGGAGAGCATCAGTCCGTGAAGGAAAGAAGAAGTGTAAGCCCTTTTACAATCCCCAATTCATTCCAGCATTTGGGCCCCACCGCGCGTATGATGCGCAGAAAGATTTTGACTGAAGGAGATATACGCTTTCCGGCCATGAAATATGCGGAAGACAAACAGTTCTTCATAGACGTGTTGCTGAGCAGCCCTGCTATATCCACTACGAAGAAGATCATCCATTATGCCAACCGGCTGGACGACAATGATGGTTCTCTGACGGCTCAAACATCGATCATGGAAAAAACAGATTCCAATATTGCGGTGATCAACCATGTCAAAAGCAAAAAGCTCCCTGTCGAACAGGAACAAATTATATTGAACCGTTTATATGAGTTTGACTGCATCACCAGGCTTTTCGACCGGAACCATTTCCTTAAGAGCAAGGCCAAAAAGAAGTACTACCAGAAGTTTCAGGAAGTGCTCGATACATCACGGGATCTTCCATATGATATATCGGATAATTTTTTTCACCCGTTCAATAAAGTGATCTACGAATTATTCGTTGATCACAAATACAAGGAACTGGAAGAATTGATTCGCTGGCATAAAGGAGTGAAGTTGCGGCCCCATGTGATCCAAGATGGCCAACCTTTCATGCTTACACCATTTACGGAAGAAGACCATCATCTCATCCGTGTGCCCATCCTGGCTTATTATCAAACAGGGAAGTTTGAGGATGAGCAGTACAAACTTGATATTCAAGTCTACGGAGATTATGCGAAAAGAGTCAATGAACTGGTTATGAGAAACCGGCAGAACATCAACGAAGAGTTCACCGTGGATCTTGACTTGGATTCACAAGGCAACGGTTCCATCGCAGTGGACCTTGCCAAATTGAACGAACTGCCCAATTCGAATTATGAAATTTTCATCCGCTATGATGAATTCAGAAAAACGGGGATCCTGAGGCCGGAGCTCATTCAATTCCATGATCGGACGTTCAATTTTTATACAACCGTCAAGTCCAATCTTGGGTTAAAAATCAGTGAATAAGAGGGGACGACCTTTTATCGCCAGATCAAAAGTCGATTGCGAGTTGAGTGAATGCCCCTATCCGCTTCGGCTGGACGCACATGCGTCCAGCTTTTCTTATTTTGGCGAGGGATGTGAGTGAATACGCACCTCTCCGTAAGAAAGGCACACTCTTTATTGGCCAGACCAAAGCCATTCACGAAATAAGGAACTTTTCGCACGCGAAAAGTCTCCTTTTTAAAGATCTTGGCGTCGATCGCTATTGAAGAGGTTGAGCATCTGTCTTATTTTGCTGAACGATCATAAATCTCGCTGAGCGATCATAAAAATTTCTGAACGATCACAAATCTTGCTGAGCGATCATAAATTCCGTTGAACGATCATAAAATTTTCTGAGCGATCATAACTTCGAAACCCTTCCCTTTCCCTCCCTAAAAGAAGCTGATTTCACCTCTTTCCCCCCAAAAAAAGAAAGCCATTCGCGAGCGAATGGCTTCCTCCCCCAAATAAGGAACTTTTCGCACGCGAAAAGTCTCCTTTTTAAAGATCTCGGAGTCGATCGGTATTGGAGCGACGGGTTTGTTCTTGGAGAGTGGACCAGTTCGCGCCTTACTTTAACTGAACGATGAAAAGTCACGAATTCTTCTCACGTAAAATGCCAACCACATGAAATTTAAGATAAATTAATCTTATCTACTTTTTGATCCTATAAAAAAATCCCGGCCGCACTCAAGGTGCGGTCGGGCTTTCAGCTTTTTTCTCTGTTTTACCTTTGATTGCTTCTGCACGGTATTTGTTTTTTTCTTTTTTGCTCATGGCTTGATAGGTCGCCAAAAATTCCTCGTAATGTTGCAGCACTTCAGCTGCATCGCCGTATTCTTTGACTTTCCCAAACTCAAGCCAGACGATTTTCTGGCAGAATTTTTTCATTTGGCCAATGGAATGGCTGACAAAAAACATCGTCTTGCCTTTCTCTGTAAACTCCATCATTTTTTTCAAGCTTTTGTCTGCGAAGGACTTGTCCCCTACCGATAAAGCTTCATCAATAATCAGGATATCCGGGTCGACCCGAACCGAAATGGAAAAGCCGAGACGGGACTTCATCCCGCTGGAATACGTCTTTACCGGCTGATCGATGAATTTTTCAATTTCAGCGAACTCGATAATTTCTTCTTCCATTGCCATAATTTCCTTTTTCGAAAAGCCCAGCATCAGGAGTTTAAGCTCGATATTCTCCCTGCCGGACAGTTGATTGTCCAACCCGGCATTTACTGCAATCAGCGCGATGTTTCCATCACTGATCACTTTGCCTTCTGTAGGAGGAACAACACCAGCAATAATATTGACCAGCGTTGATTTGCCGGAGCCGTTGATGCCAACCAATCCTACGAT
The DNA here is from genome assembly GCA_035461045.1 of Planococcus sp. (in: firmicutes). Lineage (GTDB taxonomy): Bacteria > Bacillota > Bacilli > Bacillales_A > Planococcaceae > Planococcus. Next base: position 177 of record DATHVY010000359.1, on the reverse strand, counting down.
CTGGCCTTTCTCAACGGTAAAAGAAACATTTTGCAAGGCGAAAAAATCTTCTCCGTATTCTTTATACGGCACGATCAGGTCAAGGATTCTCTCCGACTTCTTTTTATATAATTTGTATTTTTTCGAGACATTTTGTATCTCAACTGCTTTCGACATGCGTTTCACTTCCATCTATAG
>DATHVY010000358.1:0-3141 GCA_035461045.1 Planococcus sp. (in: firmicutes) | reverse complement strand
CCATCAAGCTTCTCGGATCCAGGGGCACCCTCTCGGAGGAAGTGCTCATAATATCGATTTCGAAATGCGTTTTCACTTCGTGATAAAAATCGGTAAGTTCCCGAAGCCATAATCCCGTTTTCTTGCCACCTTCACCTAATGTGGCATGGTTGGTCACGACAATCAATAGTTTATCCATTTCTTTCTCCTTTCTATCTTTAATATATAAAGATTGAGCTCTTTCGAAATTTTTCAGTTTGGATCAGTATTTTCCTATTCCCTGCAAGACCACGAAGTAGTCCTTTCTTCATCAAAATTAACCTGCTAATTTATCAGAATTAACTGACTTTTTTAATGAAAATATGATAAAATATACTCAACTAGGGGAGGGGTTCTTATGAAACGTTTTGCAACTTATCTCGCCGCCATCATCCTTGCGATCAGTGCCTTTTCAATCCCCGCAAAAGCTGTGGTTACGTTTGATGATGTGTTTTATACGGATAAGTTTGGACCTGAAATCACATTTTTATATGCGGAAGGCATTGTGTCAGGTTACCCTGATGGCACATTCAGACCCAACAATCCGATTACCCGGGGGCAGGCAGTCCAAATACTGAGTTTAGCCTTGCGACTGGACGGCACACAGCGGGATACAGGCTTCCGTGACATTGACGCAACTCATCCGTTGTCCGGCCATATTGCCTCAGCAGCCGAAGCAGGGATTATATCTGAACGGGACAAGTTCTTCCGGCCAGATAAGGAAGTCACTCGAGGCCAAGCTGCTGTCATGCTGCAGCGTGCATTCAAGTTTCCTGCCGCTTCAAAATCCGGATTCAGGGATTTAAAGAAAAAATCCAGGTATAGCGAAGCCGTTTCAGCACTTGTCTACCAAGGCGTCATCACCAAAGAACCGGGGGAACGATTCCGGCCGAACCAACCGGCGCTTCGCGGTGAATTTGCTGCATATGTCGCCCGCTCCATTGAGCCTTCTTTTATCCCGGATAAGCTGGAGCTGTTGTTAATGGCTAACGATATTCTGGAGGATTTACAGAGTCAAAACTTTGAAAATGTGGCCGCTTATGCAAGCAGAGGGAAAGGCGTGACATTCTGCCCCTATAGCGGCGGGTGCATTGATCATGGAGGAGTCACTTTTACGCGGGAACAATTAAGAGGTTTTATGGCTATCCCGCAGGATTATTTATGGGGCTATGCGGACGGAACCGGGGATCCGATCAACTTAACTCCAGCCGAATACTATGACGAATTCCTGATGGACGCCCCTTACGAGATCAAAGAAGGATACGGCCGCACCGTTCAATACCCAACCCGTGACTTTATTCGCCAGCTTTATCCGAAAGGAATGGTTGTCGAGTTCTACTACCCCGGCACAGAACAATACGATGGCATGGATTGGCAGAACCTGAACATGGTTTTTGAACGGAACAGAAGAGGTGAATGGATACTGGTGGCCATCATCAATGACCGCTGGACCATTTAACCATAAAAAAGAACAGATGGATTCGGCCGTCCCCCCGCCGATTCCGTCTGTTTTTATGAGGTGGCAACTATCAGTAGTTGAGCTAAACTTTCTTTGAATTTTTCATTGTCTTCTGCTCGGCGTTTTTTAGGGCCTTTCATGCGCCCTCCGCCTTGCCGGATTTTTTTTGCAACGTGGCGCCCGTGCAAAAGCTGGTCGATATTCTCCTCGGAATAGATACGGCCGTTCTGGTCAATGGGATACCCTCGTTTGGCCAACACCATTGCCGCCAAACCATAGTCCTGCGTGACGACAATATCCCCTTTTTCCACCCGGTTCACCAGAACAAAATCCACCGCATCCGCACCTTTGGAAACAGTAATGGTTTCTGCGCCTTCACGCTGCATACTGTGGGATGTGTCACAAATCAGAATCGTTCGCAGACCTGCTTCTTTCGCTGCTGCGATGGCCAAATCGACAACCGGGCACCCATCCGCATCAATCAGTAGTTTCACCATTTGGTGCGCCTCCTTTGTCCATTTCATCCACCAGTTTCTCAGCGGCTCTCCGGTAAAGGTTGCTGGTGTGGACCAGCGAGGCGATCAGCAAGACTTGCTGAAGTTCTTGTTCCTCTCCTGTTATCTCTGCCTGTTCAACGACATCTTGGACCTGCTGTTCAACACCTTCCCGAAAAAGCTTCAGATTTCGTTGCTGCAGTTCCAAGTAACTTTCATAAAATCTTTCGAGATCCAACCCTTGCTCCTCAGCTCTTTCATTCAATCCGTTCAACACTTGCTTTACGTCATTGATCGACAAAGCGCTTTTCATCTGATAGATCAAACTGATCAGCATGATGTGATTGCGTGAATATTTTTTGTTTCGGATTGGGTAAAATAGCTTTCCTTTAGCATAATTATTGATCATAGTTTTGGTCAGGATCTTTTCCTTGTCATTTCGCTTGGCATCCTCAAAGTTGCTTTCAAACAATTGAATGACCTGATCTATATACAAATCAATTTTAGGTATATCCGCAATCTGGATTTGGTTGGCCTGTGCCAACTCTTCTGTGAAACGCTTCAACTCTTTCATATGATCGCATCCTTACACTCTAGTATTAAGTCCATATTACCCCAATATACAATAAACACCAAACTTGATTTTATTATTCTATGGTAGTACGATAATACATAGTATCGATAACTACATACATAAAGGAGCGCATGTCAATGACTGCATATATCAGGGAACCTTTTAATTCATTGTCCCATTTGCTCGGAGCTATTCTTTCTTTTGTCGCTTTATTGGCTATGGTCATCAAAATCTCCTATGCCGGAGCTCCACTGCTGCATTTAATATCCGTGATTATTTTCGGGATCAGCCTGATCTGCCTTTACTCTGCTTCCGCTATTTATCATGCGGTCATAGCGAAACCGCGATTTATCCTGTTCCTCAGAAGATTGGATCATTCCATGATTTACGCCCTGATTGCAGGCTCATACGCTCCGTTTTGCCTGATTGTATTGGAAGGTCCGCTCGGATGGGCATTGTTTTCCTTTGTGGCGGCAATCGGGATCAGCGGCATTTTGTTTAAGATGGTATGGTTCCATTCCCCGAGATGGCTTTCCACAGCCCTCTATATTGCCATGGGATGGATCATCATTTTTGCTGTCGTGCCGCTTGCTAAT
>DATHVY010000357.1:0-3367 GCA_035461045.1 Planococcus sp. (in: firmicutes) | reverse complement strand
TTTTAAAGAAATACATACATTTTGAAATTTTCGCTCGAACGAAGATAATATTCAAAATCAGAAGCGTCGCTCCCATCCACGACAACGCCAGGAACTTCCAAAAGGAGACTTTTCGCGTGCGAAAAGTTCCTTATTTGGTTGTAGGAAGCCATTCGCCCGCGAATGGCTTTGGAGAGGCCGTGAAAGGGGCGTGATTTTCTTATTTGAAGGTTGGGCAGTTCAGAATTTCAGGGCTTATGATCGTTCAAAAAAATTTATGATCGCTCAGGAAATTTTGTGATCGTTCAGCCGGTTTTATGAGCGCTCAAATTTTTTTATGATCGCTCAGGGAGATTTATGATCGTTCAGCCAAATTTCACTCGAAAAGCGAAAATCTTCATGATAAATGTCGATCCAATCCAACCAGGGAATCAGCGCAGCTGGCTGGCTCCTGGCGAAAGCCTTCCCCCAAGCCGAGAAGCGGTAGGCATCCATGATTCGCCTGATAAAAGTAGAAAAGTGCCTGTTAAGAATTCTTAAACGTGACGTAATCGCGTAAGAGTTGAATGAAACGGATTAAACTGGACGCATGTGCGGCCAGCCAAGACTTTTCGCGCACGAAAAAATACCTGCCTTATGGGGTTGAAGGAAGCCATTAGCTCGTGAATTGCTTTTTTTAAGGTTTATGAACAATGAGGGCAGGCATGTTATACTTAAGGCAGATTGAAATTATGAAACGGGGTACAAAGAATGTTAACATTTGAACAAAAACTGGAAATCATTGAGTCGTTTCCGGATCTGACACGCAAAGATGTGTCGATGAAACGTGTGAATTTCCATTATGAAGAAAGTCTTTATGACAAAAAAATAGTCGTCTATCACCTTCACCCGAACGGCAATGGATTTGTTTACGTCGGGAATTTGCCACAATACGAAGCTGATAATAAAGGTTTCGTCAACATTCGGGATTTCTCCGAGAAGCAATTGCGCAGCATAGTGGCGGATGCTCTCGACTATCTATCATTGGAACCGGAACCTCCATATGACAAAACATGGATCAACCGGGAAAACGAGAAACTGGATTTGGTTTATGAGGAACCATTCTGGAATATCTATACAGGAAAAAACCTGGAAGAAACTTTCGGGACCTTTGACGATGCGGAAGATTACTTGTTGGATCAAGGATTCAAAGAAAAGAAATAAACATCATCCCCAAAAAAACAGCCGATCAGGTTGTTTTTTTATATTCGGAATAGAGGAAAATCAACCGAAAATTCGGTATGCTTGGAAAAGGGAGTGATTGTATGTTCAAGAAAGTGACTTTATACACTAACAAGTTGAACGAAATGAAAGGGTTTTATGAGTACCAACTGGGCTTTCGTCTCGTAGAAGAAGATGAAACGAGTTTCACATTGGCGATTGGGGATTCCCAACTCGTTTTTAAGGAATCTGCACGTGGAGCGATTTACCATTATGCCTTGAACATACCGGGTAATCAGTTCACATTGGCTAAAGGCTGGGCTCGTTCAAGAGTCGAGTTAAACCGGCAGGAAGGAATGGATGAAATTTTCTATGCCAATTTCCAGGCAGATGCCTTTTATTTTCAGGATCCGGCAGGCAATGTAGTGGAATTTATCGGCCGTCGAAATGTTGACCGAATGGGTGATTTTACAGTGGACTCATTGTTGAATATCAGTGAAGTCAGCATAACTACCTCGCACGTCCAGGAAGTAGGCGAGCAAATAGAGGACATGGAGATCCCGGTGCGCGGCAATAAAGGCATCGATCCGAAGTCTTTGAACTTTCTTGGGTCCGGCGATGCGTTCATCATTTTGGTTTCGCCGAAAAGAACCTGGTACTTTTCCAAGCAAAGAAGTGAAGTTCACCCATTAACGATTGAATTGAGGGATGGACGAAGCATTGAAATTACAGAAGACGGCAAGCTTCAACGGGCAAAACCTGTGCATCCAATCACAGAAGGCATGGAACGATTGGACTTCACCGGTGTTGCGCTATTGAAAACAGAAGAAACCTGGTCTGCGGCTAAAGGTTATGCAGATCGTTCTGACGAGCGGCCAAACGCCATCGCTACCCGTTTTGGCATCGCCTCGGGATCGAAAATTTTCACTGCGGTCACGGTTTGCCAGTTGGTCGAAGAAGGCAAGCTCAGATTTGAAGATCGATTGTCCGAGCTTTTGCCGGAAACTTTTCCGGAATTTGATGTGACGATCCACCAACTGCTGACGCATACTTCCGGGATCCCGGATTATTTCGACGAATCGGTCATGGATAATTTTGAAGAGTTATGGAAAACACAGCCGATGTATTTATTGAAATCCGCGTCGGATTTTGTGCCGTTATTCAATAAAAAAGAAATGGCATTCGCTCCGGGCGAAAAATTCCATTACAATAACGCCGGTTACATCGCTTTGGGCCTGGTAGTGGAGAAGCTGACTGGCCAGGACTTTACAGAAGCTGTAGCTGAGCGCGTTTTCCTTCGTGCAGGCATGGTCAATGCCGGCTATTTCTCATTGGACCGCATGCCCCCACAGACTGCTCACGGCTACATTGAAGAAGATCAAGGTTGGCGCACCAACCAGTACGCCATTCCGATAAAGGGCGGAGCCGATGGAGGAGCTTTTGCAACAGCTGGTGATATGACGAGCTTCTGGGAACGGTTGATGGATTTCAGCCTGTTGTCGGAGGACTTGACGAAACAGTTGCTCCAGCCACATGTGACCCGCCCTGAAGGTGCCTACGGTTACGGAATTTGGGTAAGTGAACAAGAAGGAAGAACCGTATACGAAGTTAAAGGGCATGACCCAGGGGTTAGTTTCCATTCGGTTTATTTTGTGGAAGATCGAGCCATTTTAACTGTGCTGTCGAACAAAGGAGAGGGCGCAGCAGACGTGATGAAGTTGATCGAAGCGGAGAAATTGAAATGAACCAATACTGCAAATCCATTAAAAAGGGGTGAGGCTATGGACGGAAAGAAACTTGCCATTTTCATGGTGACAGGGACGATAGCGGTGTGTGTTTTTATATATCTGGCATTCCTGCTTTACTTTAATATGAACCCTACTCAAAACTGACTTGGTTAAAACAAAAAAAGCATGGCTCAGGCCATGCTTTTTGCCAGTTCATTATAAAAAAACGACAAAAAAATAGATCCTTCCGAAGAAGGATCTATAAATAGTTGGTTTTAAATTAAACTTTTTGTACGTTAGTAGCTTGAAGTCCGCGTTGACCTTGCTCGATGTCAAACGTTACTTCTTGACCTTCGTCAAGTGATTTAAAGCCTTCGCTTTGAATTGCAGAGAAATGTACGAATACATCGTCGCCGCCTTCGCGTTCGATGAAGCCAAATCCTTTTTCTGAGTTAAACCAT
>DATHVY010000356.1:0-2457 GCA_035461045.1 Planococcus sp. (in: firmicutes) | reverse complement strand
ACACTAAGAGCATTGAAAAGAAGGTGGAATCTACATGGAATTTTTAGAACAGTTAAGTCCTGTATGGCAGGAAAAATGGCAAAAAGCAGGTTTTGAATCAGCTATGCCGATACAAACACAAATGATCCCGGAAATGCTTGCGGGAAATGATATCGTTGCTGAATCGCCGACCGGTTCAGGCAAAACATTGGCTTATGTATTGCCGATTCTCCAGCGGGTCAACCCGGAAAAACAGGCAATCCAAGCAATGATTGTCGCTCCTTCCCAGGAGTTGTCGATGCAGATCGTCAACGTGTTGCGGGAATGGACTGAGGGAACATCGGTTACGGTCACTCAATTGATTGGCGGGGCCAATATGCAACGCCAGCTTGATAAGCTGAAGAAAAAGCCGACCATCGTCGTAGGTACGCCTGGACGCCTCAACGAGCTTGTTAAAAACAAGAAGCTGAAAATGCATGAAATTCGAATCTTGGTCCTGGATGAGGGAGATCAATTGATGGCGCGCGAACATCGCAACATCATGAAAACCCTGATTGAGAAAACTCAGCATGAGCGTCAGTTGGTTTTGGTGTCAGCAACCATTACCGAAGAAGTAGAGTTAGTTGCTGACCGATTGATGCAGCATCCTACAAGATTGCAAATCAGTGCTGAAGAAATGCTTCAACAGGGGAAAGTCATCCATTCGTTCATCAAAGTGGACGAGCGTGACAAAACCGATCTTTTGCGCAAAATTTCCTATATCGAAGGAGTCAAGGCGCTGGCATTCGTCAATAATTTGGATCAGCTGCTCATGAAAGAAAACAAATTGAAGTTCCGCGATGCTAAAATCGCGACACTTCATTCCGAAATGAAAAAAGACGAACGCAAAGGAGCTTTGGATGCTTTCCGTCAGGGAGAAATCTCGGTGCTGATTGCTACTGAAGTGGCTTCACGTGGTCTGGATATAGACGCTGTTACCCACGTGATTCATGTGGATGTGCCCCAAACAGTCGAACAATATCTTCACCGTTCCGGCAGAACCGGAAGAGCCGGTGCCGACGGGGAAGTCTTGACTTTACTTGCTTATTTGGATGAGCGCCATTATAAAAAGTTCACGAAACAATTGCCGTCCAAACCTGTGCAAAAAGTGATGCACGGCGGCAAATTGATTGAAGGATCGAGTAAAACTGTTGCTGCAAAGGGGAATAATTAATGGATTTCCAAAAAAAGCTGATGCAATATGCCGAACTGACGGTTCAGATAGGATTGAATGTTCAAAAAGGTCAGCTGGTCGTGATCAACACAACGACAGATACAATTGAATTCACCCGTCTGGTCGTCAAAAAAGCTTATGAAGCTGGCGCCAAAAGAGTCCACGTCAATTATTCCGATCCGGTGCAGACACGTACGCATTTCGAATTGGCGCCGGATGAAGCCTTTAAAGAATATCCCCACTGGACAGTTGTTCAAAGAGATGAAGTCATCGATACTGGAGGGTCGTTTCTGTGGATAGATGCAGAAGATCCCGATCTCCTGACAGGCATTCCTGCAAAACGGTTATCCGATTCACATAAATCCGCCGGCAAAGCGTTGGAACGATATCGCCAGGCGGTTGGCTCCGATAAAATCGCTTGGTCCATTGTGGCGATTCCTTCAGAGAAGTGGGCGGATAAAGTTTTTCCGGAACTGCCTGCCGAAAAGCGAATGGAAGCTCTATGGGAAGCGATATTCAATACTGTCAGAATTGGCGAGGGCGACGCAGTCGAGAAATGGCGGCATCATATCGATCAGCTGGAGCAGCAGGCAGCTACACTCAATTCCAAACGCTTTGCGAAGCTGCACTATACCGCTCCTGGAACCGACTTGTTCATCGAGTTGCCAAGACGGCATCAGTGGCTGACAGGAGCATCGAAAACTCCTCAAGGCAATGGCTTTATCGCGAATATGCCGACAGAAGAAGTGTATACAGTCCCGTTGAAAAAGGGAGTCGAAGGCCATGTGCGAAACACGAAGCCACTGGTCTACCAAGGAAATATAATCGACAACTTCACACTGTGGTTTGAAGAAGGAAAGATCGTAAAAGCACAAGCCTCACAAGGGCAAAATCTGTTGGAGGAAATGATTTCCACGGATGAAGGTGCATCATTCCTTGGAGAAGTGGCACTGGTGCCACACCAATCTCCTATTTCTGATGCCAATATTCTTTTTTATAACACCTTATTCGATGAAAATGCATCGAACCATCTGGCAATTGGAGATTCCTACCCGACTTGTTTGGAAGGTGCAAGAGATCTGGATCCTTCTCAGCTTGAAGCTTTAGGATTGAACACATCCATGGTCCATGAAGATTTTATGATCGGCAGTGAAACAATGGATATCGACGGCATCTTGGAAGATGGAACAAAAGAGCCTTTATTCCGGAATGGGAATTGGGCATTTTAAGAGGTGATGAGCATGAAGAAGTTTGGACTGGCGCTG
>DATHVY010000355.1:0-9008 GCA_035461045.1 Planococcus sp. (in: firmicutes) | reverse complement strand
CTGCGATACTCCTCCACTATTTCAAGTTACATCCATTATATTTTACAGAAGAAGGAATTTCATTCATGTTTTCCCAGACGCAATCGAGGGTTTCTCCGACTGCGAAACGGTGAGAATACGTTTTCTGAGTCTCTGGACAGTATTTCTGGATTCCGGACAGTAAATGGGCTATCGCGGACAGTATTTGGCGATTCCCGGACAGTATTTTATCTATTCCGGATAGTAAATCCATTTCCTCCCAGAAAAAAGCCTGAAAGAGAGGAACTCTTTCAGGCTTTTCCATATATTAAGTCCAACGTTGCGTCAGCATTTTTCTTCTTGTGTAGAATTCCACCCCATCCGAGCCGTTGGCATGCAGATCGCCGTAGAATGAGTTTTTCCAGCCCGAGAACGGGAAGAATGCCATCGGCGCAGGAACACCAAGGTTGACGCCGAGCATGCCCACTTCGATGTTTTCACGGAAATAGCGTACACTGCGCGCGCTTTCGGTGAACAGGCATGCGCCGTTTCCGAAATCGGATTTGTTCGTCAGTTCAATCGCTTCTTCTAGCGTATCGACGCGAACAATCGACAGCACCGGAGCGAAAATTTCTTCTTTCCAGATTCTCATGTCGGTCGTGACATTATCGAAAATGGTCGGGCCGATGAAATAGCCTTCTTCTGTCATGCAGGCATCTTCTCTGCCGTCACGCAGAAGCGTTGCGCCTTCTTCCTGGCCGACTTTGATATAGTCTTCCGTCTTCGCTTTATGTTCTTTGCGGATGACCGGTCCAAGAAACACACCTTCGTCCATGCCGTTGCCAATTGCAAGGCCATCAGCTGACTGCTTTAATTTCTCGATTAACGGCTCAGCTACGTCGCCGACCGCAATGACTACCGCGCACGCCATGCAGCGTTCACCGGCAGACCCGTAAGCAGCCGAGACGATTTCTTTCACCGACGCATCGAGCTGTGCATCCGGCATGACGATCGAGTGGTTTTTCGCGCCAGCCAAAGCCTGGACGCGCTTGCCGTGGCTCGTCCCTGTTTTATAAACATATTCCGCAACCGGCTGGGATCCGACAAATGAAATCGCCGGAATGCCTTCATGCTCCAGAATGCTGTTGACGACTTCGCGGCCGCCGTGGACGATATTGAATACGCCATCCGGCAGGCCGGCTTCTTTAAACAGTTCCGCCAGGCGGTTTGCCAGCAACGGGGTTTTTTCGGAAGGTTTCAAGATGAATGTGTTGCCCATCGCAATCGCCAACGGGAACATCCAGCAAGGAACCATCATCGGGAAGTTGAACGGCGTGATTCCGCCGACAACGCCCACCGGGTAACGGTACATGCCGGACTCGATGCCAGTTGCAATGTCCGGCAATTGTTTACCCATCATGAGGTTTGGTGCGCCGGCCGCAAATTCAACACATTCGATGCCGCGCTGCACTTCGCCTTTCGCTTCCGTAAAGCTTTTGCCGTTTTCAATGGTGATCAGCTCCGCCAGTTCGTCCCAGTGGTCCACCAACAGTTGCTGGTACTTGAATAGGATCCGCGCTCTTCTCGGCACTGCTGTTTTGCTCCACGTTTTATACGCGGCAGTCGCTGCTTGGACCGCATCGTCCACATCTGCAAGAGTGGAAAGCGGGACTTCCGCCAGAATTTCACCAGTCGCCGGGTTTGGTACTTGTTCATAATCGCTTGTTTTTGCAGCGACCCAGTCGCCGTTGATGTAGTTTTTCAAAGTGGTTTGTTTCGTCGTTGTCATTTGATTTCCTCCTCAGATTGCTGAAAAATGCGTTCTTTATATCGTTCAGGAAATGTTTCCTGAAGTCTCAGTTGCCGCAAAATCATAATTGAAACAGAGTTGATACAATTCCATTATTTCTTCATGGCTCGGTACGCAAGGGTTGTTGTTCGGGCTGCCGCTGATGATGGCATCTTTAGCCATTTTATCAATTGCACCTTCAAATTCAACCGGATCGATTCCCCAACCCCTCAAGTTCGGAATCTCCAAATCCATGCACAGCTTTTTCACTTCAGCTACCGCGAAATCTGCCGCTGCTTCGTCTGTCATCTCGTTTGCTTCTTCCGAAAAGATTCGGCCGATTGTTGCCAACCGCTCGATGCAGTCCCCCTTGCTGAATTCCAGCACCGCCGGCAGCAACATCGCATTTGAAACGCCGTGGGGCACGTGGAACAATGCACCGATCGGCCGCGACATGCCGTGCACAAGGCAAACAGATGCATTGGTGAACGCCATTCCGCCGTACAGGGAACCTGTCGACATGGCTTCGCGCGCCGCCACATCATCCGGATCGGCATAGACGCGGCGTAAGTTCGGCACGATAAGGCGAATCGCTTCCAGTGCCAGCGTGTCGGTCATCGCGTGCGCTTTTTTCGATAAATAGGCTTCTACCGCATGGCTGAGCGCATCCACACCGGTTGCCGCGGTCACCTTTTTCGGTGAAGACATCGACAGAACCGGATCGACGATGGCGACAGTGGGCATGAACGCCGGCTGTTTGATCATCATTTTCACATCATCGGTCGTATTGGTGATGATGGTGACATCCGTCGCTTCGGATCCAGTGCCGGCAGTCGTGGGAATCGCGATATGCGGAACCGGCGCCTGGGCGGCCACTTTTTTTCCTCCCATATAATCTCCAATATATCCGTCATTGGTTGCCAGCACCGCCACCGCTTTCGCGGTATCGATGCAGCTTCCGCCGCCGAGCGAAATGACGATATCGCAATGACCGCTGCGGTAAAGCGCCAGTGCTTCATCCACATACGTGTCGGTCGGCTCTGAAGCCACACCTGTATAAATTTCGCTTTGAACCCCTTCTTTGGATAACAGGTCCACGCAACGGTCGACATTGCCCAACCCTCTCATGATTTCATCACTGACAATCAACGCTTTTTTTCCTCGAAGAGCGGTTTCCGTGCCCACTCGTTCCATGGCATCCCGTGCATAAACAATCAATTGCGGCGACCTGAAAATTTGATAATTCACCAAGTTGATCACTCCATTCTGTTCATTCATCTATATAGAAAGCAAGAATCGTGCCAATTTTGGAGAATTGCAAAAATTAGTAGGTTCTAAAACAAAAAAGGCGAAAAATCTTCCAACTAAATCCTTTGAAACCGCTCACTTTTAAAACACAATTAAAAAATAAAAGTTTTTCCAAGCGACGCGGAAATGGGTGCTTGAATATGTAGCCAATCACAATATATGTAGTTTATTCAATACAAGTGTAGCGAAATTGTAGCGTTTTCCCTACACTTTTCACTACACTCCGTATTTGCGCAGCTTCTGGTAAAGTGTGGTCCGGTGCATCCCGAGTTCCTTGGCTGCCTCGGTTTTATTGCCGGCTGTGTGTTCGAGCACCTGAAGAATCAGTGCCTTCTCTTCTTCCGCACTTTTGGATTTGAATTCGTCCAATTTTGTTGCCGGCCGCTGTTGTTCTATTGCTGACGAATAGCGCACTGTTTCCGGCAAGTCTTCCAGCTCGATCACGTCTTTGTTCGAGAGGATGACAATTTGCTCGATCAGATTCACCAGCTCACGGATATTCCCTCTCCACACATAACCCATCAAGGTGCTAACCACCTCTGACGTAAACCGTTTTTCACGGATGCCGTATTTATTGCATGCCTCTTTGACAAAGTGTGCCAACAGGACCGGAATATCATCGCGCCGCTCGCGCAATGGCGGCAAATGCAGGCGGATGATGTTCAAACGGTAGTACAGGTCTTCTCTGAACGCACCTTCTTCGACCATCTTCTCGATGTCGCGGTTGGTCGCAGCAATGACGCGCACGTCGATTGCGTTCTTTTTGACCCCGCCGACTCTCTCAATTTCACGTTCCTGCAAAACACGCAACAGCTTAGTTTGAAACAGCAGCGACAGCTCACCGATTTCATCCAGAAAAATGGTGCCGTTTTGGGCCAGTTCGAATTTGCCAAGCTTGCCGCCCCTCTTCGCCCCGGTAAACGCCCCTTCCTCATAGCCGAACAGTTCCGATTCGAACAGATCTTCCGGAATAGCCCCGCAATTGACGGAGATGAACGGGCCATTATAGTAAGGACTTAAATTATGGATGCTTTTTGCAAATACTTCCTTGCCCGTGCCGCTTTCACCGGATATAAGGATTGTCGCTGCCGTGCGCGCCGCTTTCCGGGCCAGTCTTTTGGCACTGAGGATCGGTTCACTTGTGCCGATAATCTGGTTCATTGTGACACGGCTATCTTCGGCCACTTCTGTCGTAATCAGTTTCGGCTGCCTACGCTCTTCCACTTTATCCCCTTGTAGGCGATCCAGGATTTCATATACTTCCGAGACACTCTCAAAAATCAGCATGCCGATCGCGCCCACAACCTTATTCCCTTTCCAAAGCGGAATGCGGTGCACCAGCATCGACTGGCCCTGGATGGTCTGCAAAACGCCCCGGTCAGGAATTGCGGTTTTGACGGTCATGTGAAGATTAGTATTTTCAATCACTTCCGTTACGTGACGGCCGATCGCATCTTCTCTTTTCACACCGGTAAAGCGGCTGTAAGCCTCGTTAAATTCCAAAAGAATGCCGTTTTCATCCACCACCGCTATGCCTTCATACGCTTTTTCCAGAATGACTTTCAATACTTCCATTTTGTTCTCGGCCTGGCGCAGCCGGTATATATATTTGGAGAAGGCGTCCAGCATATCCCGAGTCGTTAAAATTCCCATCAGCGCTTCGTTTTCATCTACCACCAGGAACTGCTTATGGGGAATTGAAAACAGCTCCAGCACTCCCACATCAGGACGGATCACCATCAAATCGTTTGTCCGAACACTGTTAGGGATGGGAATATCCTCGTGCCTTTTCACAAAGACCTTCAACAGCTGCGGTAAGGTGACCAAGCCGACAGGACGTCGGTCTTGATCGACGATCGGCAATGCAGACAATTGCCTCCGCTCCATAATTTCCGCTGCCTCCCGGTAGGTCCGGCCGATCTCGATCGCATGCGGAAAAGGGGTCATCCAATGGCCGGCGCTCATGTTCTCGGGTTTGTCGAACTCCATGATATCTTTGAATTCCTCTTCCTCCATGTTCTTCTTATCTCCTGTCATGGAATCACCACCACCTCCATCAATCTCTCATGACAACTATTTTATCATGACAAAGCCGAGTTATCTGACTTTTTCGCCTTTCGTCCCCCAATGAGAAAAGCGGTTGCTCCGGAGAGCCACCGCTTTTGCTTATTTATTTCCCGGGCAATATGCCAATTAACGATTCAGCAAGCTCTCCACAATCATGAAGTTCTCATAACAACGTGTACGTGCTTTGCCTTCCACCACCGCTTTGATGGCGATTTCGCTCGCCTTGAATTGTTCAGCCAATTCCGCCGGCGTAAATTTCTCCACTTTGTGCAGATAAAGGATCGTATAGACATCATCATTTTTCAGCTGATCAGTCGCTCTCGACACCCTCTTAACCCTCGCTCGCTTCATCTTGGATAGGATTCTCGATTTCTTCTGCTTGTATTGCTTGTATCCGATAATAAAGTTACCGTAAGTTTGGTGGTGGTTCAAATTGATATTTCCCATTTGTGAGAGTTCTCTTATTGCTGCATTCATCCGGCATTCCTCCTTCATCCTGATGTGATCCATGTCCAAAGTCCTTAACCAGAAACCGCCACTTATTTATGCAACAAATGTATAATCTTAATTGTTCCATATTTCAGATATTAAAAAAAGGTAAAAAAAATAGCATTTCGCTATTAATACCATTCACTTGCTCCGGCTTAACTTTTCTCTATTTGAGTGAGCTTTATGTGATAAAATTTTGATGTGTTGATCCTTCATGAAAAGGCGTTAGAAAGTATAATTCCTGAGGACATTGCTGAGAGATATCGCAAAGTCCTTTAAAGACTTTCTCAGGCACTTTATACCGATTCATGCAATTCGGTAAATTTTTAAGCTTTTCCGGCGCTACTTTTCCGGGAACTTCTTCCAGTTCTACCCATATCGATTCTTCCTTTGTATAAATTTTTGCTCCGACTGTCCGGGAAATTTCTCTAGTTAACCGGACAAACAGGGTGATGAACTCCAAGCCTTCTTCTATATGCGTATCTTTAGCACGATGAAAAAAATAACTGATCGACTGATGAGGAATTGCTTGTTTTTGTGCCATCGACTGGCCCCCCCTTATGCGGCTGCTTCTGAAATTATTGATGAATAACTGGAAAATGAAAAACCATTTATTCAAGTTATTCCCTGTAACCCAAAGCACTATTGACTAGAAGGTTAGCCCATATGCCTATCTTTTTATTAATTTTTTATTATTTATTATTTTATATAATAGCATATAACCAGCTTGGGTTATACACAAAAATGGCAATTATTAAAATTTTCATGTCCAATTTATGAATTCGCATATATATACATAGTATTCCCCTGCAAATTTTGAGTGTTTAGACACATCGATAACCAAAAATACGGAACTATCCAGTTTCAGTCAGTTGCTTTTTACCTCTATTTTTTTGCTTTGTGTGTGCTGCATGCTTTCTCAAGGAGTGGCCATTGCCGCAATTCCATAATATGTGCCCGTCTCTTCTGAAAAATCCAGCCGTTCAAAATGTGCTATGAACCCCGCTTCTGCAAGCAGCTCTTTCCACTCTGCTTTTGAAAACAAGCCGGTTGTGGTGCTGTCGGATTCCCTCGTTATTCGCCCATCCAAGTCCCGCATCAAATAGGCGTATTCCGTCTCCGTCACGCCATCTGCGGGATCCTTGTCAAAACACCACTCCAAATAGCGCAACCCACGCCCATCCTGATCAACTCCCCCGTGACTCGTGCGTGGTTCAAACGTTTCCGTGTACTGATCCGGCATGATGAACAGCAGGCCATCCGGTTTTAAGTGTTTTTTGGCATTTTTCATGATTGCCAGCAAATCGGATTTGCTGATGATATGTGAGATGGCATCGTGGATAAATACCAGATCGAACTGCCGCCCCACATCGATTGTTCGCATATCCCCCTGCAAATGTGGACAATCCGGATTCAACTTACGGCTTACCTTCAGCATATCCGGCGACAGATCCGTCAAAGTCATCGAAAAATGCTTCTTCAAATAAAAAGCGTTGCTGCCGCCTCCCGAACCGAATTCCACTGCATCGTGGATAGCAGGATGATACCGTTGAATGATTTCCAGAAACAGACCGGCTTCTTCCTCGTATTCCGTATGCGGAGACAGCAACGGCCACCATTCCGCCAGTTCTTTGTACAGTTTCATACCCCTTCACCTTCCCGTTTTTTCTTTTATTATATAGCGGATTCCGAAAACCTACAGAAAAGAGCGATTCCCGGAATAAATCTGGAAATCGCTCCTTTTCATACTTCCTTAACCACCGTCTGTGAATATACATCGTGCGGAAATTTTTCACCTTCGAATACGTCATACTGTTCCCGGTTCTTCAGATAAATAAGAGGGGCGACAGTATCACGGTGGATGATGCGCTTCATTATCTGTTCAGGCGACGGTTCTCCACCCACTTCATTGCGGATTTCGATTCCCACCACTTTTTGCCCGACTGTCTGGCCCCGGGTGCGCAGCTGCGCATATTCGAGCCCCCAAAAAATGGCTGTCGGCATTACCATGGTATACAGAAAGCCGCTCTTCACTTTCTTGGTGAATAGGGGCTCTAACGCCAATGTCGCCACCGTAGAAATCGCCGTATCGATTAAGATGGCTTTCACTCGTTTTTTCGCCAGTTCCTGCATGAAACTCCTCCTTTAACGGAATATTGTTGGTTCCTGCCTTATCCTGTATGATGAAGAAAAAAAGAGGTGATGTCCATGATTTTCCTGATTGTCTGGCTTCTGCTGATCGGCTACACCGTGTTCCTCACACCGAGCGGCAGCGATCCGAGCCCCGTCGCATTGCTGACGGGAGACTGGGATGGAATCGATGCGCTCGTCATTGTAGTCTTTAATACACTAGGCATCTTTCCGATGGTTTTTTTGACCTTGCTGCTGTTGAACGATAAACAAAAATGGCCCGCATGGCCGTTCGCCCTTCTGAGCTTCGTAGTCGGGGCATTTTCACTGCTTCCCTATTTCGCGTTCGGCGACCGCCCGGCAAAACGCCCGCTCCGGACACCTGACTGGCTTTACCGCATTGTCTCTTCCCGTACTTGGTTCGCACTCATTCTGTTGATTTGGGCGGGCAATTTCGGGATCTTGCTGCGCGGATTTTCCCTCCAAGCATATGCTGAAGCTTTTCAAAGCTCAGGGCTCGTGGCGACGATGAGCGTCGATTGGTTCGTTCTGTGGGGCTTGTCCATTTATACCGTTCATCGCTTCTATCCGGAGGCGAAATCCAAAGTACTTGCTTGGGTTCCTGTCATCGGTCCGATACTCGTGCTGCTTGTGAACCGGGAATCTTTGAAAAGAAAGTACAAGGCCTGATCGATTCATTTAAATCCTTTTCGCTTCTGCGCGTTCCCAGATGGCTTTGCCTTTTAGCTTAGTCGTGCCGCTATCCTTAATTATGGCTGAATTGACCATCGCCTGCGCCAAAACTTCTGTCGGCAAGGGTTGTTGGGAACGTGCAATGCCAATCTTATTCAGGACTTGGACCGCTTTCAATCCCACAACTTCCATCCGCCGATCGCTGTTTTTCCGGACCAACACCGGCGGGTTGAAAATCGTAATCGCTGGAAACGCCAATTTCCGGACGGCCAGTTCCAGCTTGCCTTTCATATTTGAATAAAAATTACGGGAGGTGGGCGAAGCAAAATCAGAGCTCACCAGCACGTAATGATTCACTCCGTTTTCGCTGGCGGCTTCCGCAAACCGGTACTGATAGTCAAAGTCCACTTTCCACTGGGCATCTTTGCTGCCCGCCGCCTTCATGGTCGTGCCGAGACAAGAAAACAGCACATCGCCCGTTACCAGATGCTTCCACTGTTCCGGTTTTTCAAAATCGATAACATGTACCTTCAGTTTTTCGTGTTGGACGTCCAGCGAACGCCGCACGAAAATA
>DATHVY010000354.1:0-11018 GCA_035461045.1 Planococcus sp. (in: firmicutes) | reverse complement strand
GCTTCGGAAGTTCATCTTAAGCCTGTCGGAGCTTAACGGCCGTTTTCGCTTTTCTTATTGAAACGGATTGGTGTAAGCTGTTTTAAAGAACAACAGCAAAGGGCGGAAATCAGATGAAACACACAGTCAATGCCAAAGATGTTGCGAAACTTGCGGGAGTGTCGCAATCATCCGTGTCACGCGTATATTTCGAAGGGGCCAAAGTATCGGGAAAGACCAGAGAGAAGGTGCTTGCAGCAGCTAAAGAACTGGGGTACCGGCCAAATGAATACGCCAGGAGCCTCATCACGAAGCAATCGAAAATTATCGGCCTTGTCATGAAAGGGGTACAGAATCCTTTTTATCCGCAAGTGCTGAAACAATTCACCACTTCGTTCAAGGAAAAAGGGTACAGTATTTTGTTTGTCTACACCAACAACGATGAAATTCAAAACGAGGATATCGAAACCTTACTCAACTACAATGCGGCGGGAGTGGTCATTACCGATGCAGCCATGTCTATGAATGTTGCGGAAACCTTCAAGCAGAACGAAATTCCGCTCGTATTTTTCAACCGCAAGCTGAACACGTCCGGATTTTATTCGGTCTGCTGCAATAATATGAAAGCGAGCCGGCAAATTGCGGAATTTTTGATTGCCAAAGGCGGAACGGATATGGTCTATATTTCAGGCAATGAAGATACGTCGACCAGCCGGGAGCGGGAGCAAGGATTCACCGAAGTGATAGAGGAGAAAAAAATCGTGTTCCGAAAATATTCTTCAGATTACACGTACCAAGGCGGCTATGGAACAGCTTTGAAAATTCTAAGTTCAGGCAAGTTGCCTTCCGCGATTTTTGCGGCAAATGACATCATGGCGCTCGGGGTGGTCGATGCCCTGCGCAAAAATGGGGTCAAGGTTCCGGAAGAAACGAAAATTATCGGATTCGACAATATCGAACTGGCTTCTTGGCCAGCTTATGAACTCACAACCTGGGAACAGCCGATTGACAAGATGGTGGAAAAGACCGTTGAATACTTGTTGGAGGAAATAGAGCACTACAGCGGAAACGCGCAAACGATTGAAGTGGATGGAGTGCTAATTGAACGGGAAACCACTTGAAATTGTTGACTTTCTTGAAATTTTTCACTATTCTTTTAATTAACAAGTTTTTTGCATACGTATTCAAAAAATGGAGGGATCGTTATGGTAAAGGTATTAAAATCAGGGAAATCTCAAGAAGAGTTAAGTGCCAACGACTTTAAAGTTTCACAGATTGTATCCGATGCGTTAAAAGAAATCGAAAGCCGTGGCGATTCTGCAGTGCGAGAGCTATCCGAGAAGTTCGACAACTGGGCTCCTGAAACTTTCCGGTTAACTGAGCAGGAGATAAATGAGATCGTTTCCAAAGTGTCTGACAGTGACTTGCAAGACATTAAATTTGCCCAGAAAAACATTCGTGCTTTTGCAGAAGCACAACTGGCATCCTTGAATGATGTGGAAGTGGAGCATATTCCGGGTGTCATTTTGGGTCATAAAAACATTCCAGTCAACAGCGTCGGCTGTTATGTACCGGGAGGGCGATACCCCATGGTCGCATCTGCCCATATGAGCGTCATGACGGCGAAAGTGGCGGGCGTCAAACGCGTCATTGCCTGCACTCCGCCGATCAACGGAGAAATTCCACATGCCACCATCGCAGCGATGTCACTTGCTGGTGCGGACGAGATTTACCTGCTCGGCGGAATCCAGGCGATGGGAGCGATGGCCATCGGCACTGAATCCATCGAGGCGGTTGATATGATCGTTGGGCCAGGGAACGCGTTTGTAGCTGAAGCGAAACGCCAGCTTTATGGCCGCGTCGGCATCGATTTGTTTGCAGGACCAACCGAAACGTTAGTAGTTGCTGACCACACAGCCGATGCAGAAATGGTGGCGACGGATATTCTTGGCCAGGGCGAACACGGACCGACTTCTCCCGGTGCACTGATTACTACTTCTGAAGAATTAGCGAATGAAACCGTCAAAGAAATCGAACGGCAGCTGAAAACGTTGCCGACAGCGGACGTAGCAAGAGTGTCCTGGGATGATTACGGCCAGATCCTATTGGTCGATTCAATCGAAGAAGCTCGCATCGAAGCGGATCGCCTCGCTTTTGAACATGTGGAAATCTTGACTGAGGATCCGGACTATTTCCTTGAACATATGACGAACTATGGCTGCTTGTTCCTGGGGCCGGAAACCAATGTCGCATACGGCGATAAGGTGATTGGAACAAACCACACGTTGCCGACAAAAGGTGCAGCTCGTTATACAGGCGGTTTGTGGGTCGGAAAATTCATTAAAACAGTTACGTACCAAAAAGTGACCACTCCGGAAGCCAGTGCTTATATCGGGGAATATGCTGCCCGTCTTTGCCAACTGGAAAACTTCGCCGGCCATGCCGAGCAGGCGCTTCTTAGAGTAAGAAGATACGGCCACAAGTAAAAATCGATGGAATTGCAATTGGACCCAACAAACTGTTACGTTTGTTGGGTATAACTCGTTTACCTATCATTTGAAAGAGGTGTTTGATTTGGAGAAGATTTCAATCATTGGCGCAGGAACGATGGGCCATTCGATCGCTTTGTCGGCAGCATGGGCGGGCAAGGCTGTAAAAGTATACGGCATCAATAGTGGAGATTTAAAGAACGCAGATAACGGGTTGCGCAATAAATTGAAGGTAATGGTGGAAAACGAGCTGTTTGACGAAGACGAAGCCCAGCGCATCAAAGGGAACATTGTCTTCTCAACTTCATTGGAATCCGTTTTGAAGGATGCAACTTTCATCATAGAAGCCATTCCAGAAGTGCTCGATTTAAAAAAAGAGATGTACAAGGATATTGAAGAACTGGTTGAAAAAAGCGTCATCATCGCCAGCAATACTTCTGGTTTTCGTCCCAGCTTGCTTGCAGAAGACATGGAGTGGCCTGAGCGTCTGATTGTCACCCATTTCTGGAATCCGGGGCATCTGATGCCGCTTGTGGAAGTGGTGAAAGGCGATAACACAAGCATACCGGTGGTGGAGCGGGCAATGAAAGTCATCGAAGAAATGAATAAAAAGCCGATCCTATTGAAAAAAGAGCTGCCTGGATTCATCGGCAACCGGCTGCAATATGCCCTGTTTCGTGAAGCGCAGGCGCTGCTCGATTCGGGTGTGGCTTCCAAAGAAGATATTGATGCAGCGGTTACATAC
This sequence comes from Planococcus sp. (in: firmicutes), assembly GCA_035461045.1. Lineage (GTDB taxonomy): Bacteria > Bacillota > Bacilli > Bacillales_A > Planococcaceae > Planococcus. The sequence goes on along the minus strand of DATHVY010000354.1, from coordinate 7,805 downwards.
AGCATCGGCCGGCGCTTGCCTGTGACCGGCCCATTGATGACCGCGGATATGGGCGGTTTGGACGTGTTTTCAGCCATTTCGAATTATTTGTTCTCCGATCTATCGAATGATCAGCAATCCGGACAAACCCTGACCAATCTGGTGAACGAGGAAAAGCTGGGTGATAAGACCGGAGAAGGATTTTATAAGTGGGAGGAAGAAGAATCTCTGCGCCTCCATAAAGAGCGGGAACAAACACTTATCCATTTCTTGAAAAATGATATGAAAGCAAGAGAGGAGGGACATGAATGAAACCGTTTTTTTCTGAACTGGAAAACCAGACAGTGGTCGTCACTGGCAGCAGTAAAGGAATCGGCAAAGACATTGCGTTGACGTTCGCCAAGCTGAACGCCAATGTGGTCATTTCAGGACGCAACGTGGAGGCACTGGACGCGACTTTGGCGGAATTGCACAAATTCAACGATCGGTGCATCGCGGTTCCCGGTGATTTGAGTGATATTCATGAAGCGAAGAAACTGATTGATACGGCTGCCGAGAAGTTCGGCACAATCGATGTACTTGTGAACAATGCGGGAGTGAATATTGCCAAGCCTGCAATGGAAGTGACGGAAGATGATTGGGACACGGTCATGGATTTGAATTTGAAAACGGCATTTTTTACCAGCCAGGCTGCCGGAAAATACATGTTGGCTCAGCGAAGCGGCCGCATCATCAATATCGCATCGCAAATGGCGTTTGTCGGATACATTAAACGAGCAGCCTATTGCTCGAGCAAAGGCGGAATGGTCCAAATGACCAAAGCGCTGGCGGTGGAATGGGCGAAAGAAGGCATCCGGGTCAACGCGGTAGCACCGACTTTTGTTGAAACTGAATTCACGGAAAAAATGTTTGAGGACCTCGCCTTTAAGAAAGATGTGGAAAGCCGGATTCTTCTTGAAGGCTTGTCCCAGCCACGCGATACGTCGGGCGCTGTTTTATACTTGGCTTCGAATCTGGCCAATTTTGTCACCGGTGAAACCATCAAAGTGGACGGGGGCTGGACCGCCATTTAATGGATGCTGCTCCCTCCATAAAGTCCGTGTAGATAAACAAGAGTCTCAGTCAAAAGTCCGAATATTTTCACAATTGAGCGAAAACCCTTCCATTTGCCTCCCGAATCGTTATAATGAACAATTATACTGTAAGGGAGATGAGGCAATGACTGGTCTAAGAAGAGATGCTTTGAATCTGCATCGGAAGCATGCTGGAAAACTTGAGGTCGTATCGAAAGTCGACGTCCGGAACGAATATGATTTGAGCTTGGCATATTCGCCGGGTGTAGCTGAACCATGCAAAGAAATCGCGAACGACCCTGACACCGTTTTTGATTATACGATGAAAGGCAATACAGTCGCTGTCGTTACAAATGGGACTGCTGTTCTTGGACTTGGCGACATCGGTCCGGAAGCTTCTCTTCCTGTTATGGAAGGAAAAGCGTTGCTCTTCAAAAATTTTGCGGGAGTCGATGCTTTCCCGATCTGCCTGAAGACAAAAGACCCGGAAGAAATCATTCGGACGGTCAAATTGCTGCAGCCAGGTTTCGGCGGAGTGAATCTGGAGGATATATCTGCTCCTTCTTGCTTTATCATCGAAGATCGCTTGAAAGAAGAGATGAACATTCCCGTATTTCATGATGACCAGCACGGCACTGCGATTGTGACGCTGGCTGGACTCATCAATTCACTTAAACTTGTCGGCAAACGTTTTGAAGAAATCAAAGTGGTAGTCAACGGCGCAGGTGCCGCAGGAATCGCGGTAGTGACGCTGCTCAATAAATTCGGCGTGAAAGATCTGATCATGTGCGATACCAAAGGCGCAATATTCGAAGGGCGAACGTATGGCATGAATCCATACAAAGAACGTGTAGCATCCTTTACGAACCCTGCCCAAAAGGAAGGACTCCTGTCTGAAGTGATCCAAGATGCGGATGTATTTATCGGAGTTTCGGCCGCTGGCGCATTAACCCCCGAAATGATTCACACGATGAATGTGGATCCGGTCATCTTCGCGATGGCTAATCCGAATCCGGAAATTCTTCCGCAGCCTGCCAAGCAAGCAGGGGCAAGAGTTGTTGGAACTGGACGCTCCGATTTTCCGAATCAGGTAAATAACGTGTTGGCATTTCCGGGGATATTCCGGGGAGCACTGGATGTACGGGCAACGCAGATCAACGATGAGATGAAAATCGCCGCAGTCCAAGCAATTGCCGGTTTGTTAGGAGAAGATGAACTTCACGAAGATTACGTGATTCCGGCACCGTTTGATCCACGTGTCGCAAGTGCGGTGGCCAAAGCTGTATCAGAAGCAGCCATTGCCACAGGCGTGGCCAGGATCAATCCCGTCAGCCAGTCCAATCCGCAAAAAGTGCCCACTTTAACTGGAGCTCGTGAAGACAGCAAGTAAAAACCATTGATCGCTCGACTGCCCCTTCTTCGTCAGATGTTGCTGACGGAGAAGGGGCAGTTTTTCCGTTCACCCGAATTTCCGCCGTGAGCCGGAAAAGAGTATTGATGAGAAAAAGTGGTTACAATGGAAAAGTAAGGAGTGAAATGAATGATTACTGAACAAGCAAAAAAATTCAATGATACACCATTATCAGTACTTGATTTATCCCCGATCAACGAAGGAAGCAATGCAAGCCAATCGTTCAAAAACAGTGTGGAACTGGCCCAGCATGTGGAAGGCTGGGGATTCAACCGTTACTGGCTTGCCGAACACCACAACATGCCGGGAATCGGCAGTTCCGCAACTTCCGTGCTGATCGGCCATATCGCAGGCGCTACCAATCATATGCGGATCGGTTCCGGCGGCGTTATGCTGCCGAACCACGCGCCGCTTGTGATTGCTGAACAATTCGGTACGCTGGAAGCGATTTATCCGAACCGGATTGATCTGGGATTAGGCAGAGCTCCTGGCAGTGACCAGGCAACAGCTTATGCTTTGCGCAGAACGCTAAACAGCAGCGGAGATGAATTTCCTCAGCTTGTGGAAGAATTGCAGGAGTTTTTCTCTGAGGAATCGGAGGGGCGCGTGCAGGCCTATCCAGGCAAAGGCCAAAACGTGCCGCTTTGGTTGTTGGGCTCGAGTGGTTTCAGCGCCCAGTTGGCGGCATTCAAAGGGTTGCCATTCTCTTTTGCCAGCCATTTTGCGCCAGATTATACGATGCAGGCATTGCAGCTGTATCATCAAAATTTCAAACCGTCTTCCGTTCTCGCAGAGCCTTATGCAATGGTCGGTGTCAACGTCATTGCAGCAGATACGCAGGAACGTGCCGAGTGGCTGGCCACTTCTTCCCAACAGCAGATGTTTGCGCTGATGAAAGGTAAGCCGACGGTATTCAAAGCGCCGATCGATCATCTTGAAGAGGTGTGGACAGATCGGGAAATCGCCATATTCAAAGAAAAACTGGATTCGGAATCGATGATCGTCGGGACGCCGGAGCTGGTCAAAGAGAAATTGAAAAACTTCATCAACAAAACAAGAGCAAACGAAGTGATTGTGAATTCACAAATTTTCCATCAGGAAGACCGGGTTCGGTCATATGAGATCGTTGCTGAAATGATGAGTTGAACCCAAAGAAGTTCCGTCCTTGTGGACGGGCTTTTTTTGTAGAAGAAGACAAGAAAAAACCTCCTAATCAGGAGGTTGAAGAAATGGATTATTGATAATTTTCTCCTCTTCTTGCTCTTCTCTTTCTCTTTTCCAGAACTTCGTCTTCCAGGTCCGCCATATAGTCAGGTGATCCTTCGCCGATCATGTTCAGGGCAGCAAGATAATCTTCATCCATGCGCCGCGCAATTTCATGCGGATCAAGATGGGATTTTTCCATGGCTCTTCTCTTTGCAGGAGCATCGTCTTCCAAGTCTGCCATATAATCAGGCGATCCTTCGCCGATCATGTTCAAAGCAGCAAGAAAATCTTCATCCAAGCGCCGCGAAATTTCATGCGAATCAGTACGGGATTTTTCCATTTCAATTACCTCCTTTGTTTCTAGTGGCAACTTATAGGAAGACGATCCTTTCACTTCATATTATACAGATTTTTCAGTCAACTTGATAACAAATAAGCTTAGAAAAAACCGGCATTGCCTGGGGGCGATGCCGGATGGATCGAAATATTGCTATTGTTGAGACTGAGTGCTTTCATCTAAGTTCAACAGCATGGTTTCGTAAAAGAGTGAAGAAGAAAAACCGTGTACATCATTGGCGCTGAGGTTTTCAAATCGCGCCAAATCTACGCGATAAGCCATCTGTGTGCGTAAATCTTCTGTTTGCGGAACTTTGACATATGGTCCCTCGGGACGAAGCCAGTTCAATCTGAAACTTTCGTTGTTGGATGCAAACTCGATCCATTCTTCTTCAGTTTCCTCATCTTCGAATAATTCCCTATCTGCCAAGATCATCCACGATTGTGCCTGATGCTTGGGCGGCAGCCAGAAATTCTTTTGCACTTTATTCTCTTCGTATTCGATATTTGGAATTTCGTGACGCAGTTCCTGTACTTCCGTGCCGTTTCCGAGCGTCAAATCCCGGGAGATAAAGAGATTGCCTTGAAGCATTTCATGGCCATTCCAAGCCAACGAACCGAAGGGAACGCTGGTTGGATCTTCACCGTAAATCTCATCGATCACCGAAGGGGAAGGGTCCTCATTCCAGAGCTTAAGTTCAACGTCATCAAGGTCGACCGCGTTCAAAGACAACGCATAAGGAATCCAACTGGAGTTGTCGACTTCTTCAAAAAGAATAGTGACGTCATTCGGCAAGGTCCGTTCGATGAGCGTATAAGTTCCGATACTCATCCCGAGAAGGCGGATATGGTAAACATGACTGGTCTCAGATTCTTCTTGCGAGACTTCAGGTTCCGATAGGAGGAAAAAAGTCGATTTCTCTATTTCCAGTTCCACTCCCTCATTCGTCTGAACCGATGCTTCATTGGTGACATAAATCATGCCGGTAAATGCAATTAGCGTCATGAAGAAAATTACAGCTACTAATAATATTATTTTTCGTATCACTATTTTTCCACCCCTGATTATTGGTTGCTTTGCTTTATTGATTATAGCACGGCAAGCGGGGAACCGATTGTCCATATATGAGCATCGGATGAACAAAGCGCTTACAGGTCAGTGATATTTCCGTATAATGAAACACTGAGGAGGGATTTCTGTGAAAAAATTATTGCTTACGGGATTTGAACCATTTTTGGACTACACGGTAAATCCAACCATGAAAATTATCGAAGAATTGGATGGAGTTTTAATCGGGGGATACAGAGTGGAAGGAAAGGTCATGCCGGTCGATTTCACGTCCTCTGGAGCAAAAATGCTCGGCTGGATCACCGAACTCCAACCGGATGCTGTGATTTCGCTCGGTCTTGCAGCAGGCCGTTTCAAAATTACGCCGGAGCGCATCGCCATCAACTTCAAGGACGGCCCGGTGGATAACGAAGGGAATCGACCGGTCGACGAACCAATCCAGAAAAAGGGCGAGCCCGGCTACTTATCAACATTGCCGATCCGGAAAATGGTTGATCGTCTGAAAGCGGAAGGGCTGCCTGCAGACGTATCGAATACAGCAGGGGCGTACTTATGCAATAACGTCATGTATGAAAGCCTTCATTATGCCAATGCGCAAAAGCCTGACATGCCAGCAGGCTTTATCCACATTCCGGCTTCACATGAACTCGGCATCCAACACGGCAACATTCCAAGTTGGTCCCATGAAGACCTCGTCCGTGGCATCCGCATCTGCATTGAAGTGCTTTCTGAACAATAATAAAAGGCCATGGATCAAGTATCCATGGCCTTATTTATTGTTCTATAGTATTTCCCATTTCCGTTTTTCAGCAATGGTTCGGAGCTTTGCATCGGGTTTTACTGCTACAGGGTTGCCGACAAGTTCAAGCACAGGCAAGTCCGAAAAACTGTCGCCGTAGGCAAAGCTATTTTTCCAGTCAATTGTGCGGCCGCCCAGAACTTCCTTGATTTTTTGGGTTTTTAAAGGCCCTTGTATATGCGAAACGGGAGTTTGGTGATCCAGGATTTCATTTTTATAAGGGATTTCCGTGCCGATGATGGTGGTGATCGGCATTTTTTTCGTGACTGCATGGAGCAAAGGGATAAAAGCTCCGGATACGAGCATCACATGAATGTTGTCAGCCACGTGCTGCTGCAGCCTTTCGATGACACTTTCATTCATATCGTCATGCATTTGATCCGCAATTTCGCCAAAATAGTCTTCCAATTCCTTTTGGGTAAAAGTTTCCAACGCCGATAAATAGGCCTGTACAGAGTTGGCCCGCATTTTGGATTCGGGATAGATTTTGAACTTATAGCCAATATACAGAGGCATTATCCGGCGGTAAAACTGGCGGTATCGTGCACCGTGGACTGGATGGGTTTTGAGATGGCTCATCATCAGCTGAAACGTTTCTTTTGAATAAAGCGTTCCGTCAAAATCGAATATCGCTACACGCATATGTATCACTCCGGTTCATGGGATTTTCTGTTAGTTTCATCATAACGGAAAACGAATGCAGCTTCTACTCATTCATTTCAGTTTTCCTGAGCGGTTTTATATGGAAGTAAAGATAAAAGCGCCGGCTGTGATATTCAGCCGGCGCTTTTAGGATTGTAAGTTTAAAAACCAAGCCGTTCCCTGACGACGCCTGTGTAGTTTTGGCTGACCGGCAAAACCGAGCCGTCCTGTAAGGTGATGACATAGTTTGAAGACAGGTCACGAGAAATCTCTACTATATAGTGGATGTTGACGATATACGATCTGTGGATCGATAGGAAGCAGTCCGGCAATTGATAGCGCAGATTCTTTAACGTGTGGTTCGATCCATACATTTCTTCTTCTGAATAGAACCAGGTCTTTTTCTGGCTGCTTTCAATGTGCGAAATCTTTTCAACAGAAACAGGGCGCCAGGTTTCATCGGTTTTGCCTGTCAAAAATTGCAGCGGCTGTTTTTTCTTCAATATGAATTCCGGCGGCAAAACCAAAACGAGTGCACCATTCTTGTCGCCCAAAGAAATCGGATAGCCGACACCATAATAAGGCGCGCCGAACACAGAGTTCTCAATGAGCATCTCGACCCGTTTGCCTTCTTTATATGTAAGGGCTGCGATGCTGGTTTCCGGTACTGCCGTGCCCGTAGGGATGTGGACGCCATGGATGCCGGATTTAAAATAGATATAGCGTGATCCGTCTGAAATGGCGATGGAAGCCTCTTTCGGGATCCATTCCCCCATAATAAATCCAATCTGTTCGAGTAATGTGTTTTCCATATCGATTCTCCTTTCAGGTGTTTTGTCGCACAATATCTTGTTTTATCAGAATATAAAGTCTTTTGTCGGAAAAGCAAGACAGATGAAAGTATCTGTTATATATTAATATACATCAAAACAAACTGTATTAATACAGTTAAAAAATATTTGATTCGAAAGGGATGGTTTTAATGGTAAACAAACAACAACAAGCTAAAGACTTAACGAAGAGCTGGGAGAAAGACAGCAGATGGAAAGGCATCGAACGCGGATATACAGCGGAGGATGTAGTCAAACTGCGTGGCTCGGTTCAAATTGAACATACATTAGCAAAAAAAGGTGCGGAACGTTTATTCCGTTCGATTCATGAAGAAGATTTCGTCAACGCACTTGGAGCATTGACTGGCAACCAGGCAGTCCAACAAGTAAAAGCGGGACTTAAAGCAATCTACCTGAGCGGCTGGCAAGTTGCTGCTGACGCTAACTCAGCAGGCCAAAT
>DATHVY010000353.1:0-1971 GCA_035461045.1 Planococcus sp. (in: firmicutes) | reverse complement strand
CCCCGGATGTGGATTTCGCCGATGTCGCCGGGCTTCAGCGCTCCGCCAATCCGCAACTGATAAAGGAACAGCGGCTTGCCGGAAGAACCGACTTTGCGGTCTGCATCATCCGGCTGCAGAGTCGTCGTCTGGGACGAAGTTTCCGTCATACCGTACGTTTGAAGCACCGACATGCCGAAGCTTCCAGCGCGGTGGATGTAATCCGTCGGAATCGCTCCGCCGCCTGCAAGCATTACTTTAAACCGTGGAGACACTTCCAGATCCAACTCTTTCAATGTCGCCAATATGCGTTCCAGCGTGACGCCGACCACCGACATATGAGTTGCAAGGCCATCCTGCAGCTCATAGGCGCATTGCTCAGAGTCGAACTTTGAATGGAGCCTGACACCAATTCCGTATATAAGCGAGCGCATCAAGATCGAGAATCCGCTGATATGGAACAACGGCACCGCGCACAGCCAGACATCGTCAGGAGCGACTCCGATGTTCAGCGCAGACGATACCGAACTTGAAAAATGATTTTCCGCCGTTTGCCGAACACCTTTCGGACTCCCTGTCGTTCCGGACGTGTACATAATCGAAATCGTACGGTCCGAAGGCCATTCGGTTTCCGGAGTGAAATTAAGTCCATTCTTTTTCTCCAGTTCACTGAAAAGCATTTGCAGCGAACCGTCTATTTTACTTTGCAACGCATCATCAACTAGCACGATATCCGCTTCCGAATCCTTTATCTGATAAGCCAATTCCACTTTCGACAAGCGTTCATTGAGCATGACCATTTCACAGCCTACGTGCATGCAGGCATACATCAACATGACAAATTGAGGATGAGATTTTGATAGGAATGCAACACGGCTGTCTTTGCCGATGCCTGCCGCTGCCAACCTGCCTGCATAATTCAGTGCAATTCCATTCAGTTCCGAGAACGTCCACTGCTGGCTGCCATAAGATAAAGCCATACGGTCACCACTTAGATGAGCACGCTGGCTCAACCAATTTGGATAAGTCATCGTAAAAATCCTTTCTTCAAAAAAAGCTGCCCGCGAAGGACAGCTTCCAATTATTTAATATTAAGGGAAACGTGGGAATTGACCAAAGTCCGGTTTGCGTTTTTCTTTGAACGCATCGCGGCCTTCTTTTGCTTCATCCGTTGTATAGTAAAGCAATGTCGCATCTCCAGCCATTTGCTGAAGCCCAGCAAGGCCATCCGTGTCAGCATTCATTGCCGCTTTGACGAAACGTAAAGCGGTCGGGCTCATTTCAAGCATTTCTTCACACCATTTGACAGTTTCATCTTCCAACTGATCCAAAGGCACAACCGTGTTGACCAATCCCATATCCAGCGCTTCCTGAGCGTCATATTGACGGCATAGGTACCAGATTTCACGGGCTTTCTTATGGCCGATTATGCGTGCCAAGTAACCTGATCCGTAACCTGCATCAAACGATCCAACGCGTGGGCCTGTTTGACCGAAACGTGCGTTATCGGCAGCAATCGTCAAATCACATACGACGTGCAGGACGTGCCCTCCCCCGATTGCATATCCTGCCACCATCGCTACTACCGGCTTTGGAATTACTCGGATCAAACGCTGAAGGTCAAGGACATTGAGACGTGGAATTTCATCCTCTCCTACATATCCGCCATGGCCACGGACACTTTGGTCGCCGCCTGAACAGAAAGCTTTTTCGCCTTCGCCCGTCAGAACAATTACGCCAACATCCGAATTATCGCGTGCGCGTGAAAATGCATCGATCAATTCATGAACCGTTTTCGGACGGAATGCGTTGCGCACTTCCGGACGATTGATGGTGATTTTAGCAATACCGCTAAAAATTTCGTATTTAATATCTTCATATGTACGTTCTGTTACCCATTCACGTGTCATGATTTTCCTCCTAAAGAATTCAATTTCAGATACTCCCCTACTATTGTAGCAAATTCAGCAGGTTTTTCCACATGAATTGCAT
>DATHVY010000352.1:0-2157 GCA_035461045.1 Planococcus sp. (in: firmicutes) | reverse complement strand
TTCTTTGGGCCGCCCTGAGCTGGAGCTTGGCTCCCCCTCAGCAAAGCTACTTGATCGAGACCGACCCAGCAACCTCCGATATTCAGCAAAGTTTCAACAACTCTGCCTTGCAGATCGGCATCGCGCTTGGTTCTGCGATTGGCGGATTCACGTTGACTCAAACCGATGCGGTATCGAGCACGGCCTGGGTCGGAAGCTTGATTGTACTTGTAGCTCTGGGCTGCGCCATGTTTTCACTGACGCGCCCAGTGATTGAGCGAAAGACGGAACAAAGAAAAGAACGAACCTATCAACCGGATCTGAAGCAAAATTAACCCTTATGGATGATACTGAAACCATGCCAGATGATTGAACTTCCCAAAATCTAGGGTTATGATATTTATGAGAAAATAAAACCGCCCGGTGCACCCAACACCGGACGGTCAGCATCTTAATATGATTAGGGTAATCCGCCGAGTGGTCAACTCAAGGGCGGATTTTTGATTTGTTTACATCTTGTTGATGCGCAATTGTCAATGATCTGTCACGCTGCGTTCATATTGAGTTTATGTTCACACGTTATGATGAAGGTAGAAATCATTTGGGCACACATTTTTTCACGGCACTGCCCACATTAATTAGGAGGCTTTTCATGAACAGCACTGCAGAAAGAACAACGAACAACAAGCTCGAGAGAAAATGGAGCTTGCGCTTGATTCAAGTGTCGGCCATTTTCGGATTTATCGGCACATATATCGGTTCGCAAATGGCGGGTACGATGGATTACGCGCTGCGACCGATCCATGCCCATATCCTGCTCGTCGGCTGGCTTTCGGTTTTTGCCTGGGGTATTTTCTACCGCCTCTATACGGTAAAATACAAAAAGCTCGTCACGGCACATGGCATTCTTGCGCTGGTCGGATCAATCGGACTGACCACAGGCATGTGGTTCTATAACTTGAATCCGTTCAATATGAACGACACGTTCGTCCTGATCTTTTTTATCGCCGGCGGCACCATCCTGCTTTTTGCATTTGCGCTGTTTGCGGTCATTACATTCCTGACGGAAAAAGACTAACGAATGCGCCCCGAGCCTAGTGCTCCGGGCGTTTTTTCATTTCTTTCACAGACCCTTTCGTTCACCCCAAAATACAAGTGTGCTTAGTGCCAACTGAATTAGACTTAACGCAAGAAATGGATTCGTGACGATATAATGTTCTCCGACCATCATACGTTGATAAATCAACCCAAACAGAAAAAGTGCTCCCATAATGACGGATGCGAGCCACGAATTCTTCTTCATAAAACTGAACGCCGCCGCGATTAAATTTCCCAACCCAAATATGACAATCGCAAGAATTCCAGGCATCACCCAGCTCTCAAAAGGCAGATTGGCGGCCCAACTATCTGGATAGTCCTGGCCAAACCCACTGCTTGAAGTCACCATCTGCGTACCAATCCAAATTGCACCTGTCGCTAGAAATAAATTATAACTGCCTAAAATCCGCTTTCTTGTCGTTTGCTTCATTCCTTTGCCCTCCAATGGCATCACACAAAAGATTTTTTTCTTATAGGAACGCTACTCATGTCCAGGTAGTTCCATAATTCTCAAAATCTCGCCAACAAAAAAAGACCTCCAAATCAAAGGTAGATTCGGGGCCAGAATGGTGTGTAACAATCATATTCCTTCCTTTCTCTGGTTACTCCAGTATTTCAATTCCGTAGTTAGGGGCATCCGCAAACAGCTTCTCCATATCAGTTTCAACGTCATCCGGCGGCAATTTGTATCCAGTTGCAGGGGCGCTATGATCGATAAACAGTTTTTCCAATCCCGCCGGCACCAGCATCATGATAATTTTGGCAGGCTCAGATCCTTCAATTTTGTACATATGGGCAATGTCTCGCGGGGCAAAAACAAAGGTCCCAGCCTTCGCTAAAATAGTGTTTTCGCCAATCGTAAACGCGGCTTCACCTTCCAATACATAGAAATACTCGTCTTCGTTCCGGTGAATGTGCAACGGGGTTGAGGAGTCTGGCGGATCGATAAATTCGAGCAGGCTGAAAGCGCCATTCGTTTCTTCACCTGTTACCTTCACTTCCATCAACGAACCTAAAAACCAATACTTTTTCCCTTCTCCGCTTGCCAGCGTAAATGCATTGTTTTGTTGCTGTACCATT
>DATHVY010000351.1:0-11552 GCA_035461045.1 Planococcus sp. (in: firmicutes) | reverse complement strand
CTGAACTCCTGAAAAATGTCCCCTTCTTCTTTTTCGAACATTTTATGCTCAAGAAAATGGGCAATGCCGTCCGGCACTTGGATGGCCTCTTTTTCACCCATCGGGATGAAATGATTATCAATCGAGCCGTACTTGGTCGTGAACGTGGCGTATGTTTTGGAGAAGCCTTTTTTCGGCAGGATATACACTTCTAAGCCGTTCTTAAGTTTTTCATGGTATAGAGTTTCATCCAGCTGTTCAAATTCGACTTTATGCATTCAATTTCTCCTCCTTGCCTGATAAGAAATAGGTCATCTCAAGTGAAAGCATGCGCGCTGCTTCCGCGATGTCTTCTTTTGTAACTTTGTTCCAGCGATTGATCAAATAATCCGGTTCAAACTGGTCCGTAATCTGCATATACTGATCATAGATTTCAATCTGGCCTCTGGCGTTATCAAGCGCTTCTTTTATTTGGTTGGCAAGCAAAGCTTTTGTCTGTCCGAGCTCCACATCCGTGATATTGCCTTTTCTCACTTCTTCCAATTGTTCAAGTACCAGTTCCACCGCTTTGCCTTCCAGGTTTTCATCAATTCCTGCCAGTACAAACATCAGGCCGAATTGAGAAGAGTACGAACTGGAAACGTAATAAGCCATGCTTTCCTTTTCACGGATATTCACAAATAATTTGGAATGGGCATAGCCTCCAAGAACACCGTTCAGTAATTGCATGACTGGAAATTTCTCGTCCCGGAACGTGATCGGTGAAAAGAACGTCATATGCAACTTGCCTTGTTTCATTTCTTCAAATTCTGCAACACGTGACTGTTTTGGCTTTTCCAGTTTTGCAACTGAAGCTTTCTCTGCAATTTTACGGTCTTTAAAATGAAAATAATCTTGGATATAAGAGCGAATTTCTTCCGCTTTAATATCTCCTACAGCGTAAATTTCGATTTCGTTTTCCGTGATCATTCTTTTGTATTCTTCAAACAATGCTTCGTTTGTGATTTGCTCTACTGCATCTACTGTCCCATTGGACGGAACTGAAGCTGGATGGTCCGGCAAAGCCAATTCGACCATGCGTTGCTGGGCATAACGAGTTTTTTCATCAAAAATCGATTCGATGCGCTGTTTAATCGCATTTTTTTCTCTCTTGAAAATGGTCTCTTTAAACAATCCGTGCTCGGTGTTCGGTTTAAACAGCACAATATACATCAGATTCAATACCTTCTCCAGAACACCTTTTTCAGAAAGATATTGATCGTTAACTGTTTCAACATTCAAGGAAACGATATGCTCGTTGCCTCTTTTGGACGCATCCACGTACATCGATGTACCATATAAATCATCCAATACCATTCTCAGAGCTGTATGAGACGGATAAACTTCGTTGCTGTGCTGCAATATATTGGCCAGTATGGAACGGGCTGCGGCCTTTTCGACGGAAAGACCGTCCTTGAATTTAATGGAAAAATTTATCGTTTTAAATTGTGTAGTTTCGTTAACGTGTAAATTGACACCTTCAGCGATTTTCATCGATTGAAACATGCAGAAACCCCTCTCGTCATTCATCTTCTAACTATACCGAACCTTTTCCATCAAATGCAACTAAACGAGGATATATCTGCAGTCCACGACTCATACACGTCTCAATTCCCAAAAGAAAAGAGCCGTCGAAGTCGACGGCTCTCAACACAATATCAACGATTTCCTTTGATGTAAGGTTTTCCAAGTGCCTTCGGCGAGTTTGCGCGGCCGATAAATCCGGCAAGCGCTAAAATCGTCAAGACATAAGGAAGTATCAATAAGAATACACTCGGAATTCTCTCAATGTAAGGAAGGGAAGGCCCGACGATGCTTAGCGATTGGGCAAAGCCGAAGAACAAAGCAGCCCCCATGGCACCCAGTGGATGCCATTTGCCGAAGATCATCGCAGCGAGCGCCATAAAGCCCTGGCCATTGATTGTGGCATGTCCAAAATCACCTGTGATTGTCTGCGCATAGATGGCACCGCCGATTCCAGCTAGTCCGCCGGAAATCATCACCGCCACGTATCGCATTCTGTTGACCTTGATCCCCATCGTATCAGCAGCCATCGGGTGTTCACCGACAGCACGGAGACGCAGACCGAACGGAGTTTTGTAAATGACAAACCAAGCGACAATTGCTACTACGATCGCAAACACAGAAGTTAAATACATTTGATTGAAAAACGGTCCGATGATCGGGATGTCGGACAGAATTGGCACATTGAAGCGCGGAAACCGTTCGGTAATAAAATCCGTCTGCCCTTTTTGGAAGATCAGTTTAACTAAGTAGAGCGCGAGGGCAATCGCCAATAAGTTGATCGCCACACCTGATATTACTTGATCGGCACGGAAAGTGATGGAAGCGACTGCGTGAAGCAGCGCCAGCAACAGGGATGCCACCATAGCTGCGATAAGGGCCAGCCAAGGCGTGGCATTTCCGAAAACGTCTGCATATAATAGGTTGAACAGGATGCCTACAAATGCGCCTAGAACCATTAATCCCTCAAGTCCAATATTGATAACACCAGATCTTTCAGAAAACACGCCGCCGATCGCCACTAAAATCAGTGGAGCTGCGTAGAATATTGCTGAAGGAACGATGAAATATAAAACGTCAAGAAATCCCATATCACTCCGCCCCCTTCTTGTTAGCCGCACGAGCAAGCAGCAGGCGGATAACATATCCGGAAGCTACAAAGAAGATGATGACGGCGATAACGATCTGTACTATTTCGATTGGAATTCCTGCGGCGCTCGGCATATTCAATGCTCCGTATTTAAGAGAACCGAATAACGTAGCACCGAAGATTACGCCTAGTGGCGTGTTCATGCCAAGAAGTGCTACTGCGATGCCATCAAAACCGATACCAGTGAAGCCTGCTTTGGAAGACACATATTCAAATGTACCAAGCGCTTCCATCGCTCCGCCCATTCCGGCAAAGGCACCGGAAATAACCATGGCCAAAATAATGTTTTTGTTGACGTTCATTCCCGCGTATTGGGAAGCATTTTGATTAAATCCGACAGCTTTCAACTCGAAGCCCAAAGTTGTTTTCTCCAGAATGACCCACATCACTCCAACCATTACTAAGGCCAGTAAAATCCCGTAATGAAGACGGGAGAATTCGGTCAGATTTGCAAAAAACTCGGAGCGCAATGATGCACTTTCAAAGATCCGCTCTGTCCGGTCTCCGCCATCCGACACTGTCCGGATCAGGGCATTGGTAGTATGTAACGCGATATAGTTCATCATGATGGTGACGATAACTTCATGAACCCGGAATTTCGCTTTTAGGAGTCCAGGAACAAACCCCCAAAGTGCTCCCGCTGCTGCAGCTGCCAGGATAGCAAACGGCAGATGGATGATTTTTGGCAGGCCTTCAAATGTAACACCTACATAAGCAGCCGCAAACCAGCCGACGATCAGCTGACCCTCCACCCCGATATTAAACAAACCGGATCGGAACGCAAATGCTACAGCAAGTCCTGCCAGAATATATGGCGTGATTTGACGGACGGTTTCACCTACCGCGTAAAGGTCCCCAAAAATTCCGTTCCATAGCGCGGCATAACCCGCTATCGGGCTATAGCCACTGACCAGCATGATAAGTGCTCCGACCAGCAAGCCGAGTATTACGGAAATGACGGGAACCAGAATGTTTGTAACCTTAGTCGACATGCTGATCCACACCTTCTTTCTTCAATCCTTTGTCCTCAGAATGTCCAGCCATCAGTAATCCGAGTTCTTGTTCCGTAGTTTCTTCAGGACGGACAATAGCCACTATTTCTCCGTCATGGATGACAGCAATTCGGTCCGAAACATTCATCACTTCGTCCAGTTCGAATGAAATCAACAAGACCGCTTTACCGTTATCCCGTTGTTCAATCAGCCGGCTATGGATAAATTCAATCGCTCCGACATCCAGTCCACGGGTCGGCAAAGCCGCAATCAGCAAATCCGGATCCCGGTCAACTTCACGGCCAATGATCGCTTTTTGCTGATTTCCGCCGGATAAGGCTCGAGCAGGCTCATGCGGCCCTTGTGTGCGCACGTCAAAATCCTTGATAATCTGAAGCGCTTTTTCATTGATTTTGTCATAATTCATAAACCCGGATTTTGAAATCGGGGATTGGTAGTACGTTTGCAGCGCAATATTATGACCGATTGGAAAATCCAATATCAACCCATGTCTGTGGCGATCCTGTGGAATATGCCCCACTCCGGTTTCAGTCACTTTTCGTGGTTTTAATCCCGTTACATCCTTGCCGTTGATCATAATCTTACCGCTTTTCACTTTGCGAAGACCTGTAATCGCCTCGATCAGCTCGGACTGGCCGTTGCCATCAATTCCTGCAATCCCGACAATTTCCCCTTTTCGGACATTCAGGTTCAAGCCCTTCACTTTTTCCACCTTGCGGTAATCTTCGATCACGAGATCTTTAACATCCAGTATTTCATCTTTTGGATAGGACGGCCCTTTCACAGTTGTAAATTCGACTTGGCGCCCTACCATCAATGCAGCCAGTTCGTTTGGATTGGTTTCGGAAGTCACTACTGTCCCAATGCCCTGACCTTTTCGAATAACCGTCACGCGATCCGAGACATCCATGATTTCCTTCAATTTATGAGTGATCAAAATGATGGACTTGCCTTCTTCAATCAGCCTTTTCATAATTTGAATCAGTTCCACAATCTCCTGTGGGGTCAAACTGGCTGTCGGCTCATCGAAGATTAATATTTCCGCTCCACGATAGAGGGTTTTCAGTATTTCAACACGCTGCTGCATCCCAACTGAAATGTTTTCAATCAATGCATACGGGTCTACATTCAAACCATATTTCTTCGAAAGGGCCGCTACTTTTTTTGCCGCCACTTTTACATTAGTGACGCCAAACTTGGTCGGCTCAGTTCCAAGAATGATATTCTCGGTCACTGAAAAATTCTCAACCAACATGAAATGTTGGTGAACCATGCCGATTCCCAGGTTATTTGCGACGTTAGGATCAGTTATGTCCACTTTTTTACCGCGTACCTTTATTTCGCCGCCTTCTGGTTGATATAAACCGAACAAAACGTTCATCAAAGTAGATTTCCCTGCTCCATTTTCACCTAATAAAGCATGGATTTCACCCTTCTCAACTTGAAGAGTGATGTTGTCATTGGCCACAAATGTACCAAACTCTTTACGGATGTTCAGCATTTCGATTACATATTCCACTGTTTTCACTCCCCCGAAAACTGGTTATTTCTTATTAAAAAATTAACACAGGAAAGACTTTCCATATCAAAAGTCTTTCATCTGATAATTTTTAGTAAATAAGACGAAAAAAAATCATAAAGACCGGTTTAAACCGGTCTTTATGATGACCGTAATGATTTACTCCAATGTTTCAGGAACTTCAATTTCACCATTAGCAATCTGCTCTTTGAAATCTTCGATCTGTGACATTACATCATCAGGAATTGCTCCACGTGAATCTGCAAGGTCTACACCTTCATCTGACAAACCGTAAACAGTGGTTTCCCCACCTGGGAATTCTCCGTTCATCGCTTGCTCTGAGATGTTGATAACTGCTTGGTCTACACGTTTAAGTACTGATGTTAGTGTAACGTTTTGATCACCTGTCTGGCCTTCATCGTATTGATCTGCATCTACACCGATAACCCAGATGTTAGCATCTGAATCAGCTTCTTTGCGTTCTTTCGCTTCAGTGAAAACGCCATTTCCTGTTCCGCCTGCAGCGTGGAAAATGATGTCAGATCCAGCTGAGTACATCCGGTTAGCAGTTGTTTTGCCCAACTCGGCTTTATCAAATGCTCCAGTGTATTGAACGTCCACTTCTACTGATGGATCAGCAGCTTCAACACCTGCTTTGAATCCAGCTTCAAAACGTTCGATTACCGGGATTTCCATTCCGCCTACAAAGCCGACTTTGCCTGTTTCAGTCATCAATGCTGCTGCAACTCCAGCAAGGAATGCTCCTTCTTGCTCTTTGAATAGCACGCTTGCAACGTTCGGCAGATCCACTACTGCATCAATGATCGCCAATTGGGCATCCGGCTGTTGTTCAGCAATTTCAGCGACTGAACCTTCCATCAGGAATCCGATTCCGAAAACCACATCGAAATCACGGCGAATCAAGTTGTTCAAGTTTGTATTATAGTCAGCGTCCGAAGCAGATTGAAGATAATCATATCCTTCATCTCCTCTTTCAAGGCCGTTATCTTGACCAAATTGCTGAATGCCTTCCCATGCAGACTGGTTGAATGATTTGTCATCCACTCCGCCTACATCTGTAACCATTGCTACAGTGAAGTCACTCGCTTCTTCAGTGCCTTCTCCACCAGTATCGGTATCGCCTGTTGTATCGTCTGTATCAGTCCCGCATGCAGCAAGCATTGTGCCCGCAGCCAGCATTAAAGATAAACCAAGACCAAATTTACGTTTTGTCAATGTGAAAACCCCCATAGTTTTTTTCATATTAGCAGGAATTTGCTGTTTTACACCCGTTTTCGAACGACATGGAAACTGAATTTATCCGCTCGAAAATAATTCTTTGAATACAGCACCACTTGATCTTCCTCATCGTAATGGAGCTGTTTTAAAACGAGTAATGCTGTTTCGGGATCACACTCAAGAATCGGTGAAGCTTCATCATGATAGCCGACCGGATCGATATAGGTTACAGCATATGCGATGTGCGTCTCACCAGATTCTTCAATTGCAGAAAAGATTGAACTCTCTGTTCGTTGCAGAAAATCCTCAGGCAAATAACCGGAAGGCACCTTATCGACACAATAGACGACAGGCTCTCCGTTCGCCGTTCGGACCCGTTCAATTGTAATGATTGTATCACCGTCATTGCAATGAAAGCGTTTTATATCATCCTCAGAAGCAATGGACTCCAACGTGCTCAAGTAAATAGCACCCGGTTCCATTCCTGCCTGGCGAATCATATCGGAAACGCTCGTCAACTGCTCGATCCCTGAAGTGAATACAGGTTTCGGGCTGACAAACGTACCAACTCCATGGCGTCTGACAATGATATTATCTTCTTCCAACAACCGCAGCGCTTCTCTCAACGTCGCGCGGCTCACTCCAAGTGTTTTAGCCAACTCGAATTCGGAGGGCAGCTTCTCTTTCTCTCGATACACTCCGGCAGCAATATCCTGCTTCATTCGATCGATCACTTGAAGATACAAAGCACGATGATCCGATTTTATGGACATGCGAATCACCACCATTGATAGAGATCAGACATCTGATGTAAAACATTCCTACTAACCAAAAATACTATACCACTTATTTTTAATGAAATAAATAGCTTTTTGTCGAATAATGCGAATTTAAATTATATTCATTACACGATTTGTAATCATTTCGTCACGGATTAGGCGCAGCATGTTAATAATCTTCCGGCTTTGGAACCAGAACCGTACGGGGCTTACTGCCCTCATAAGGTCCAACGACTCCTCGCTGCTCCATTTGATCAATAATGCGGGCCGCACGGGAATAGCCCACCCTGAACCTGCGCTGCAACATGGAAACTGAAGCTGTTTGCATTTCCGAAACCAATTGAACTGCTTCATCGTATATCTCATCCGTTTCATCATCAATCTTCGTGTCTTCGACTTCTGAGGGAATCATGTCTTCCTGGTATTGGGCTTTTTGTTGCTCAATTGCAAAATCCACGATTTTTTCCACTTCGGTGTCTGATAGAAATGCCCCTTGAACTCTGACCGGTTTCGACTGACCAGCACCAAGGAACAGCATATCTCCTCTTCCAAGAAGCTTCTCAGCGCCCCCCATATCCAGAATGGTCCTGGAATCGATGGCCGATGAAACGGCAAATGCGATTCTCGAAGGAATGTTGGCTTTTATCACACCGGTGATGACGTTAACACTTGGACGCTGAGTTGCTATGATCAAATGAATTCCGGCAGCGCGCGCCATTTGAGCAAGCCTCGTAATGGCATCTTCCACTTCGTTCGAAGCGACCATCATTAAGTCAGCCAACTCGTCGACAATGACCACGATAAACGGCAGTTTCGGATGCTTTTCTTCATTTTCATCATTAAACACCCGGACATATTCATTATAGCCTTCGATATTGCGTGTGCCGGTATGTGAAAACAACTCGTACCGTCTTTCCATCTCGGAAACGATTTTCTTCAAAGCCTGTGCCGCTTTACGAGGATCGGTCACAACAGGTGCCAACAGATGCGGAATGCCGTTGTAAACGTTGAGTTCGACCATTTTTGGATCGATCATCATCATTTTCACTTCATGCGGTTTCGCCCGCATGATGATGCTGGTGATGATGCCGTTAATGCATACCGATTTCCCGCTGCCGGTAGATCCTGCAACTAGCAAGTGTGGCATTTTGTTCAGCTCGGTCATCACTGCCTGTCCTGTTACATCACGGCCTAAGCCGAACAGGAGTTTTGAGTCCGGACGATTGTTTTCTTCCGACTCCAGCACTTCACGCAAGCTGACTACCGCCACTTCCGTATTCGGAACTTCGATGCCGATGGCCGACTTGCCTGGAATCGGTGCTTCGATGCGAATATCACGAGCCGCCAGTGCCAAGGCAAGATCGTCATGGAGAGAAACGATTTTGCTTACTTTCACTCCAGTATCCGGCAGTACTTCGTATTTCGTAACAGCGGGACCCAAGTGCACTTGCGTCACTTTTGCGCGCACGCCGAAGCTTTGGAAGGTTTTCTCCAATTTCTTCGCATTTTTTTGGATGCCTGCATATTCCCCGCTTTGGTCACTGTGAGGGGGCAGCGTCAACAAGTTGATTGGAGGCAATTGATACTCTTCATTTTCCAGTTCTTCAGCCGAGGTCAAGAGCTTGACTTCGCCTTCTTCCGCATCAAGTGGCAAGTCCGGTTCCGGAGCGGATTCTTCTTTTTTCTGCTTAACCCTTTCCGTAAACGCGGAAATGATCGGTTCTTCCTGATTATCCATAGACAGGGTCTGCTCTTCGAACCCAGAATCTGCTTCGGCCTCCCACGTTTCTTCAGGAAGCGCTTTCTGCTTCGGAAGCGCTTTTCTGCTAAGCTTCAATTTTCTCTCAGATATTTTGCTTTTGAACCGCTCGTTGATCGAAGTGAGCATTGGCTGCACACTCGGCATCCGCTCTGCGATAAAAGGAGCAGCCGCTTTACCTGTTAAGATAATGGCTCCAATTGATAGCAGGATAAAGGCGATGAGCCAAGTTCCGATTGTTTCAAACAGTGTATGAAAAATTGAAAACAGCAGAGCGCCAAGCATCCCGCCGCCGATCGACGAATAATTATCCCATATGGAGCCTGTCATTTTAATATTGACTTCTGTCTGTGTAATGACGTTGCCTGCATGGATTGGCACAATGGAGCCTGCCGACCAAATGAGATGCGCTATCAATAACAACCCGGTTAACATGAACGTTCCGGCAACAACCATTTTTAATTTCGGCCTTGGCCAGCTTCTTTTAACCATTACATAAATGGCAATTGCAATCAGTGCAATCGGGATCAAAAATGAAAAGAATCCCAACAAATAGTCAGTGCTGTTGGATAGGAATCTGCCGACTGCTCCAAGTTTAAAGATCATCAGCAAGGTTATGCCAAGTATAACTATGCCGATCACTTCATAAGCGATCATAGGCATCGGCTGTTTTTGTTTGTTTTTCGCTTTTTTTCCAGTCTTCGCTTTCGACGTTGATTTTGGTTTCGCTTTTGTAGTGGAACGAGATGGCGCCATCGCTTTTCCTCATTTCTTTTGTAATTGAAAAAGGACTCCCTCCGAACGAATCGGAACGGAAATCCTTTCACTTTCTTAATATTCCATGATAATTGGGATAATCATAGGACGGCGTTTGGTTTGTTGGAACAAATACGAATTCAAAGTATCTCGAATTTCCTGTTTGATATTATTCCATTCAAATGTTTCACGCGTTACATATTTTTCTACCACTTTACGGACAAGTCTTGTAGACTCTTCCATCAATTCCTCGGATTCACGGACGTAAACAAATCCTCGGGAAATCATTTCAGGACCGGAAGCGATTTTTTTCTGCTTGCGGTTCAATGTAACGACAACAATGAAAATGCCGTCCTGCGAAAGAAGCTTGCGATCCCGAAGGACAATATTGCCGACATCTCCGATACCGATGCCATCAATCAGAACATTTCCTGCTGTAACCCGTCCGCTCATGCGCACTTTGCCGGCTTTGTATTCCACGATATCGCCTTTGTCAGCGATAAAGATGTCCGATTTATGCATACCTACCTGCTGCGCCAATTTAGAATGGGCAATCAGCATCTTATATTCACCTTGGATGGGGATGAAGTATTTTGGTTTCATCATGTTTAACATCATTTTTAAGTCTTCCTGGCTGCCATGTCCGGAAACGTGGACGTTTTTCTTGGCAGTCAATACGTTTGCTCCGGCTTTAGCCAGTTTGTTCATTGTCTGGAACATTGGAACTTCCATGCCCGGAGATGGTGTGAAGGTGATCAAAACGGTATCCGTTTCTTTGATTCTTACATCTTTGTGCTGTTTGCGGACCATCTTATCCAAAGCTTCAAGGGGCTCCCCTTGGTTGCCTGTCACAATGATGACCACTTCTCCATCATTGTATTTTTCCAGATCTTTCAACGAAATAACAGTGTCTTCTCCAACAGTCAAGTAGCCCAGTCGAAGGCCGACTTCATAGCTGCTCTCAAGGCTTCTTCCCGCTACAGCAACTTTTTTACCGGTTGCTTCTGCAATATCGAAAACTTGTTGGATACGGATGAAGTTGGAAGAATATAAAGAAACCAGAATTCTTCCTTCTGCTCTACGGAATGCCGACATCAAATGATCAGCTACAACCATCTCAGAAACTGTATGCCCCGGACGCTCTGCTTCAGTGGAATCCGAAAGCAACATCAAGACGCCATCTTCACCGAGTTTCGCCATTTTGGCGATGTCAGGGCGATAGCTGCCTTTGACTGATTGATCAAACTTGAACTCTCCCGTATGCACGATTGCGCCTTCAGATGTGTGGAAGACAATGCCCAGTGCATCCGGGATACTGTGCGTTGTATGGAAAAACGTCACATGTGTTTTATCGAAATTCATGCGGCTCTTGTTTGTGACTTCAAAGAATTTCACATGCTTTAAAGAACCCTGCTCTTTGATATGTTCTTTTGCCAGAGCAATCGTCAGTTTTGAACCATAGACCGGTGCTTGTATTTTCTTCATCAAATACGCGATCGATCCAATGGCGTCTTCGTGGCCATGGGTCAGGAAGATTCCTTTTACCCGATCTTTGTTTTCTTCCAGGAAAGTCATGTCCGGGATGACAATGTCGATACCGAGCATTTCATCTTCCGGGAACATTAACCCGCTGTCTACTACAAATAAATCTTCATCGATTTCAATTACATACATCGCTTTACCGATTTCACCGACCCCGCCAAGCGGGATAACTCGTATTACTTCATTTTTAATTTTACTCAATTTACTTCCTCCTAAATTTCACCCGTACACATCCATAAAACTTATTATACGG
>DATHVY010000350.1:0-2426 GCA_035461045.1 Planococcus sp. (in: firmicutes) | reverse complement strand
CGTCTACCCCGATTACTAGCGGCTCAGGAAGCGCTGCGGTTCCTGTTTTCACCGTTTCGGTCGCGCGGATGCGCGTGATCGGCAGGTCGCTTGTTCTCATGTCGGAATAGCCTTCCTGGAAATGCTCTTCCACGGTTCCATTCACTTTTACCGTGTCTCCGACTTTCAAGCCGTTCGATGCACGGTTGACCATGATCGCTTCAGACGTTGTCAAGTCATTGTCAGGATTCGTATCTTGGATAACAAAGTTTGCCGTGTTATAGATATGAGTGACGACACCTTCAATTTCGCTGACGACGACTCCTTCATAGTCCGAGTAATGGTCAGTTCCCTGGATATCACGGATGCGAAGATCCGCAGTTTTTAAAACTGTGTAAGTGAATGAAAACACTTCGGAAGTTTCTTCACCCACGGCAATTGCTTTGATTGTCACATCTTTTGTTAAGGTGATGGGACTCTCGTACTTTGTGCTGCCTGCAGTTGGTGTTGATCCATCCAGTGTATAGAATATCTCTGCATTGTCCCAACCGGATTGAAGGCTGACTTCAGCACCTTCGGAAACCACACCTGGGAATAAATCAGTATAGACAGCCGGTTTGTTGACCAGGTCAAAACTTTCACGGCCTAACGTCTTCACTTGATAAGTGGAATTGAATTTAGAAGCGATTCCTATTATATGAATCAAATCGCCTTCTTTGTATTCGAGTGTAAACTGGTTAAATGTCAATCCCGTGCGGTTATCGTGGCGAATCATGACTTCTTCGCCATTTTCAGCAACTGCGATAAACTCGAATGTGCCGAAGTTATTGACGGACCGCAAATTTTTGATGGTAACATTTTGCAATTCGATCATTTCGCCTTGCGTTTCTTCATTGACTTCAGAAGGCAGGACCGTCTGAACAGCCGGCACTTCATTATCTGATGAAAGAACTGCTATGGAGTTCGGCTGGAGCTGAAGTTCTCCGCTGAACATCGACGTTGTCCCGACAAGCCGGACTTTATCTCCCGGAGCAACATTTGCATTGTTCGTGTAAACATAAAGTCCAGCGGTTTCGTCCTGGACATAAAACGCATTGCCTCCCCAAAAGCCAGTGCCCGTAGTAACGACGCCGTCCACTTGAATCAGCTCACCACCTGAAGCGCGTGCTTCGGCAATCGACTCAACTTCAGCCGGTTCCGGCGGTGCTTCTCCTTCAGATACGATGGTGAAAGCGGTAGGTGATCTTAGACCTGGAACGCTGAAGTAGGCAGATAACGAGCCCGTCACAGTGACTTCCGCTTTGAAATTTTGCGGGTTGTCAACCAAATTTAATCCAGCTCTCATTGAACCTGTCGGCAATTGAACCGGCAGGATCTTCGTTGGATCAGTTTCTTCAGGATTGTCGGCCAGGCCGATATTCGTTGCAACTGTGAAAGGTGGTGTCTGATTGTAATTCGTTCCACTGGTTGCTGTCCCTACTATAAATCCTTGGACAGTAGCAATTCCGCTGTTGTTTGCAATGGCATCCGCCACGGTAATTGGTTCCGCCGCTTGTACATTTCCGGCATAAGGCAGGAATGCGGATAAAACTAAAATGAACGCTAAGAAAATTTTGCTGCAGGCCTTCTTCGTCAAATGATTCACCCCTTTTAATAGTGTTAACGCCATTTGATTATACAAAATGAAACCACTCAAATTATTAAGTGATTGTAAAAATTAAACTTATTTACCCTAAAGAATTATATTATTTCTAGAATTTGGAACTAAGTCAGGATTGCATTTTAAACTTATGAATTTTTGTTTTTTTTGTGCTTATTTTTGACCAAAATAAACACCGTGCCTAGCTGCCGGAGCAACCATCCACGGTGTTTTGCATACTATTATTGAGGTACTGGGCAAGGAGCCGGAGTTACCGCTCTTTTTGCGCAACCTTTGCTGACTTTAGACAATGATATGATGCGATTTTCCATTTCTGGAGCTACACGATCCAAACCTTGAATATAGTCAATGAACATTTCATAGTCGACATTGCCCGGTTCGCTTACACGGCCATCCGCATAAGCTTCCGCAAATACATCATAGCCATCCCCGCCAGTTGCTGTGAATGTGTTTGTCGCTACTTTGTAAAATGCATTGTCTTTGATTTTCTTGTACTTGCCATCGATATCTACATAGATATCTTCAATTTTCGAGCCGACTTCCTTGCTAGGATCAAATATGAACTTCATACCCGACACATGCATGAAACCGCCAAACTCTTTCGGATAATCTTTAACAGAATGTTCAAGAGCTGTTCTGATTTCCACTCCTGTCAAATTCATGATTGCCAATGCGTTGCCGAATGGCATTACTTCCAGTACTTCACCGTATGTGATGTCCCCTGGTTCGATTGATGCGCGAATACCGCCACCATTTTGCATCGCAATCACCGTATCCGGATCAATCG
>DATHVY010000349.1:0-1614 GCA_035461045.1 Planococcus sp. (in: firmicutes) | reverse complement strand
AAATCACCTCATAAAATTATGAACTTATCTATACATATTATTCTGTATAGACTACTATAGCAGAGTGATAATTATTTGAAAGGAGGGAGTGCACATGGTGGAGGAGAAAAAACAAATGGATGAAGAGCTGGACGAGGAATTTCTGCTTGGTCTTTTAAACGAAGGTGAAGTGGAGCGGTTCAGGGAAGAATTCCTGTCGCATCATCCGTACGACCAAGCGACCTTTTACGAAAAAGCCGATTCCGACATCCGCCATCTTTTATATCAGTATCTCTCTCCGAAGGAAATGGCGGCCATTTTCGAGGCAATTGAGCTGGATGACGATGATTATGAAGATTTGTTTAAAGAAATGAATACAACTTACGCATCTGATTTGCTTTCATATATGTATGCCGATGACGCAGTGGATGTACTTAACGAATTGACTAAAGAGCAAGTCGCAAGTTACTTGACCATTATGAACAAAGAATCGGCACGGCAAATTAAAGACTTGCTTCATTATGAAGAATATACAGCCGGTTCGATCATGACGACCGAATTTGTGGCGATACCAAAAAATTCCACCGTTCGTTCCGCCATGAACATTCTGAGAAACGCCGCTCCAAAAGCGGAAACCATTTATTATGTTTTTGTAGTGGACGAAGAAAAGCGCTTGTCGGGCATAGTGACGCTTCGGGATTTGATCATTGCTGATGAAGATACGCTCATCGAAGACATCATGAATGAGCGGGTGGTGAGTGTTTCGGTCGGTGAAGATCAAGAAGAAGTGGCCAGAATGATCAAGGACTATGATTTTCTTGCTTTGCCGGTTGTTGATTTCCAAGATCATCTATTGGGAATTATCACTGTCGATGATATTATCGACGTTTTGGACGAAGAAGCATCTGATGATTACTCCAAACTTGCTGCCGTATCGGATATGGATACGTTTGATAAAGGGTCGTTTACGGCTGCGAAAAAGAGATTGCCCTGGCTAATTTTGCTGTTGTTTCTTGGAATGTTGACAGCCAATCTGATTGGAAGGTTCGAAGCGACATTGGATCAAGTGGCGTTGCTGGCAGTCTTTATCCCGTTAATTGCGGGAATGGCTGGAAACAGTGGCACACAAGCGCTTGCGGTAGCGGTTCGAGGTATTGCGACAGGTGATATTGAAGAGCAGAGCAAATTGAGACTGTTGTTCCGTGAAGCCGGTACCGGCATTATTTCCGGCGTCATTTGCGGAATTGTCGTAGTGGGACTGGTTTATTTCTGGCAGGGTGAATTGCTCATTGGTTTGCTGGTCGGTGTAGCGATTATGTCATCGATTTTTGTAGCGACAATAGCCGGATCGTTTATCCCGTTATTGATTCACCGCATGAAAATCGATCCGGCCGTAGCTTCAGGTCCATTCATTACGACTTTGAATGATTTAATTTCCATTTTGATTTATTTGGGACTGGCAACAATGTTTCTTGGACAACTCTAGAAAAGTGCGAATTGCACTTTTCTTTTTTATGGGGTAATATTAGTACCAGGTAATAATATGATTTTGGAGGGGTTTTATGTCTATATCGTTGGAAGGCAAAACGTACGTCATTATGGGTGTTGCTAATAAACGCAGTATCGCTTGGGGAA
>DATHVY010000348.1:0-2951 GCA_035461045.1 Planococcus sp. (in: firmicutes) | reverse complement strand
CGGCCTCCAGAAATATGATCGGCATGAAGATGGGAATCAAAGACGTGCTTGATCACCGCTCCTTTTTCCTGCGCGAAGTCCAAGAAGATATCGGTCATGCGTGTTGCATCGATGATGGCAGCTTCACCGTCAGAAATGGCCATATAAGAAAGACAGCCTTTACCGATACGGACGAATTGGTATAATTCCCCACCATTTTTCAAATCGCCGACTTTCACTGGTTCCAGGTGTTCACTCCAGCTTTTCATACCGCCTTCAAGGTACGCCGCATCGACGCCTTCTTCGGACAGCATTTCAGCAACCATGACAGAAGATCCTTCTTTCGCACATACGACTAGAATGTCTCTGTCTTTCGGAAGTTCTGAAACCACTTCTTCGACCCCGTCCAATAAGTCGAAATAAGGAATGTTTTTATATTGGATATTGCCGCCTTCAATTTTCCAGTCGGCGAACGCATCGTTATTACGGACATCCAGGATGAACAAAGGCTCATTGTCAATTACTTTTCTTGCTACTTGTTTTGCAGTCATAGCTTTTACAGTCATTTTAAATTCCTCCACTCGTTTTTTTGGTTTAATTGCGATTAAAATGTCAGTGTTACATCTGCATCTTTTGCAAATTCAAGGAATGTTACCGCTCCGCCAACTTCAATGCCATCAACGAAAGCTTCTTTTTGGAGTCCGAAAACGTCCATCGTCATTTGGCAACCGATAAATTTAACACCAAGTTCCTGCGCCATTTCAACCAATTCTGGAACAGCCGGTACATTCGAATTTTTGAATCCTTCGGCGATCTGTTCTTTGCCTTCAGGAAGTGCCAATTGGTCGTATGCTTCTTTGTTGATGAGGTTTAGCCCTTCGAATGTAAAGAAGATTGCCACCTCATGGTCGCTTGCCGCTGCGGCAGTGGCGATATTATATACTTTATAGGCATCGAACAATGTGCCGTTTGATGCGATGATTGCTGTTTTTCCTGCCATTTAAAATTCCCCCTAATTAGTAAAACCGATGTGTTATTTTTTTAGTTTAGTTTTGTTCAACTGGGCCGTTCCATTCGGACATGCCTTGAACCACGTTTTTCACTTGGCTGAAACCTTTTTCTGCCAATTGCTTCGCTGCAAAATCACTGCGGTTGCCGGTGCGGCAAATCACGAGAACTTCTTTGTTTTGATCCAATTGGGCTGCACTATTTTCGAGTTCGCCAAGCGGTATTGAGACAGCGCCTGGAATGTGGCCGAATGCATATTCTGCAGGTTCACGGACATCCAGGATGATCACATCGTCACGCCCCAGCTGTTGCTGCAAATCATCGTTCGTGATGGTGTGTGGATATTGCAATTCTTCTTTTTCCTCTGATGCGTTTGCTTTGCGCAAATAATGCTTCATGACATCGCCTTCTTCAGAAGTGCCGAGATATTGGTGGCCGCTGCTTTTCGCCCATGCTTTCAAATCCGCCAGCGAACCTTTGTCCGTTGCCTGTACTTCGATTACCTGGCCCGGTTCCAATTCGTTCATTGCTTTTTTTGTCCGTACAATCGGCATCGGGCACGCAAGCCCTTTTGCATCCAATAATTTATCTGTGTGAATCATGAAAATTCCTCCATTTTTTACCCCAAGGGGTATATTTGTGGTTAAAAAAAATTAAACAGTCGGTCCGTCCCACTCCAGCATGCCGCCATCCATATTGATCACTTGAAAGCCTCTGCTTTCGAGTAGTTGGGCTGCCATTCCACTTCTGCTGCCTGATCGGCATACCAGAATATGCTCTTTGGATTTGTCGATATCCTGCAGGCGGAACTCAAGAAGTCCCAGCGGAATATGAACAGCGCCAGGAATCTTGCCGCTCTTCACTTCTTCTGTTTCCCGTACATCGATAATCGGGATCCCCTTGTTTTGGTCTAATAATTTTTTTACTTCATCGGTTGTCATCCGGTTCATCGTTTTTCCTCCTTTGGATTATGGACGGTAGCTTCCCATGCCGCCTCTAACATTAATCACTTGGTCAAAACCTTTTTTCTTTAAAATGCCAGCTGCTTTGCTGCTTCTCATGCCACTTTGGCAGATGACGTAAGTTTCTTTGCTCGCATCAAGTTCCCCTGTGCGGGCAGGCAGTTCGTTCAATGGAATATTCTTGAATTCTTTGATGCGGTTCCTCTTGAACTCAGCCGGTGTGCGCACATCGATAAACTGTTTGCCTTTCCTCTTGAGTTCGGGCTTTAACTCATCCGTCGAAACGGATTTCACACCTTTGGCTGGTGAGATAGCTCGGTAACCAATAAAGATGATCACCGCTCCGATTAGGATCATTAACCAAGTATCCATGATTCCCCTCTTTTCCAATCATTCTATTAGATGAATAAGTTTACGTTGCCATCTTCGGCATCTGCAAGATAAGCGGCTACTCCAGCGTACGTAACATCATCGAGCAACTCTTCCTGTTTCAATCCAAGCAGATCCATCGTCATCGTGCAAGCCACAAGATCGATGTCCTGCTCCTGCGCTAATTCGATCAACTGCGGCATCGTCATCGCATTGTGCTTATTGATGACCTGTTTGATCATCTTCGGCCCCATGCCACCCATGTTCATACTGGACAAGCCCATTTTGTCGGCGCCGCGTGGCATCATTTTAGCAAACTGGCGCTCCAGGAATGATTTCTTCACTGCCGGCGGATTGTCTTTTCTTAAAGCATTCAATCCCCAAAATGTGTGAAAGATCGTTACCTTGTGATCGTATGCTGCTGCACCATTCGCAATGATGTATGCAGCCATTGCCTTATCGTAATCCCCGCTGAATAAAATAATGTTCGTTGTTTTAGTTTGTTCCATTTCTTTGTTTCCCCCATTCACTATACCCCGTAGGGTATATAAAAGTCAAAATAAAAAATTCACCGGCTTGAGCGACTTGAGAAATAAATATACCTACCAGGGTATCCTAACATGTAAGGAGAAA
>DATHVY010000347.1:0-3850 GCA_035461045.1 Planococcus sp. (in: firmicutes) | reverse complement strand
ATTTTCACACGTCTGGGACTAAATTAAAACGGAGGCTTCAATCATGGAAAAAGGTCAGCTTTTGTACGAAGGCAAAGCGAAACGTTTATATACCACAGATGAACCGGGTGTTTTATGGGTTGAATACAAAGACAGCGCGACGGCCTTCAATGGTGAAAAGAAAGAGGAAATTGTCGGCAAAGGAACGCTGAACAATAAAATTACGTCACTTCTTTTTGAAAAATTAAAAGAAGCTGGCATTGCCTCACATTTCGTCAAGCAATTATCTGACCATGAACAATTGGTCAAAGAAGTTTCCATTATTCCGATTGAAGTTGTTGTCCGGAATGTCGTAGCCGGCAGTTTGGCAAAGCGTCTGGGATTAACGGAAGGCCTTGAGCTGAAAAAGCCGATTGTGGAGTTTTACTTTAAAGACGATGAACTGGGAGATCCCCTAATTACGGAAGAACATATCGACATGTTGGACCTGGCAACTGCTGAAGAAGTGGTTCAATTGAAAGAGAAAGCACGCCAAATCAATGAAGTGTTGATCGGGTTCTTCCGTGAAGGCGGAGTGGATTTGATAGACTTTAAAATAGAGTTTGGCAGGGACAGCGAGGGCAACGTGTTGCTGGCTGATGAAATTTCACCTGATACTTGCCGATTATGGGACACAGAAACAAAACAGAAATTGGATAAAGATCTTTTCCGCAGGAACCTCGGCAATTTGACAGAAGGCTACGGAATCATATTATCTCGACTGGGAGGAACAAACTAATGAAAAAAGTGAAAATTTATGTGACATTGCGTGAAAGTGTTTTAGATCCACAAGGCTCGGCGGTAATGGGTTCACTTCATAAAATGGGTTAT
Organism: Planococcus sp. (in: firmicutes); assembly: GCA_035461045.1. Classification (GTDB taxonomy): domain Bacteria; phylum Bacillota; class Bacilli; order Bacillales_A; family Planococcaceae; genus Planococcus. Next base: position 3,001 of record DATHVY010000347.1, on the reverse strand, counting down.
GACCAGGTTGAAGATGTGCGAATCGGCAAGTATCTGGAATTGATGATTGCAGACGGCGAGAAAGATGTGGATGCCCTGGTTAACGAAATGTGCCATAAATTGTTGACGAACACGGTAATCGAGGATTACCGGTTTGAAATAGAGGAGGCTGTCTCGCAATGAAGTTCGCAGTAATTGTATTCCCAGGCTCTAATGGCGATTTGGATATGTACCATGCAATCACGGATGAATTAGGTGAAGAAGCTGAATACGTTTGGCATGATACGAAAGATTTGAGCAAATATGATGGGATTCTGCTTCCGGGCGGATTTTCATATGGGGATTACCTTCGCTGTGGAGCGATTGCCCACTCTTCCGGTGTGATGGACGAAGTGAAAAAAGCTGCAGATGCAGGCAAACCCGTTCTGGGAATTTGCAATGGTTTTCAAATTCTAACAGAATCCGGCCTCCTGCCAGGAGTGCTCTTGCGCAATAAGAACTTGAAGTTCATGTGCCGGACAGTTGCTTTGAAAGTAGAAAACAGCGATACGATGTTCACCAACGAATATGCAGAAGGCCAGGAAATCCAAGTGCCAATCGCGCATGGAGAAGGCAATTACTATTGCGACGATGCGACATATGAAAAAATGAAGAAAAACAAGCAGATCGTTTTCACTTATGCGGATGATTTTAATGGCAGCCGCAACAATGTAGCGGGAATTATCAACGAGCGCGGCAATGTCATGGGCATGATGCCGCATCCGGAGCGCGCGGTGTCCGAGCTTATCAATGGCAGCGACGGCTTAGCTTTATTCAGATCAATCGTTAAACAGTGGAGGGAAGCACATGTCAGTCATGCTTGAACCAAGTACTGAACAAATCAAAGCACAGAAAATTTATCAGCAAATGGGCTTGTCAGATGCAGAATTCGCAATGGTTGAAGGCATTTTGGGCAGAACGCCCAATTACACGGAAACCGGATTGTTTTCAGTTATGTGGTCGGAGCATTGTTCTTATAAAAACTCAAAACCGGTATTGGCGAAGTTCCCAACCAAAGGTGAACGGGTTCTTCAAGGTCCAGGAGAAGGCGCCGGAATTGTGGATATCGGCGACAACCAGGCAGTTGTTTTCAAGATGGAGTCGCATAATCACCCGTCAGCCATTGAACCTTATCAAGGAGCAGCAACAGGTGTCGGCGGCATTATCCGTGATGTATTTTCCATGGGTGCACGTCCGGTTGCTCTCTTGAATTCATTGCGTTTCGGTGAATTGGAAACGCCTCGCGTGAAATATTTGTTTGAAGAAGTGGTCGCTGGAATTGCGGGTTACGGAAATTGCATCGGCATCCCGACAGTCGGAGGCGAAGTCCAGTTCGACCCTTCTTACGACGGCAATCCGTTGGTCAACGCGATGTGCGTCGGCTTGATCAATCATGAAGACATCCAAAAAGGGGTGGCTTCAGGTGTTGGCAACCCGGTCATGTACGTTGGTGCGAAAACAGGACGTGATGGAATTCACGGCGCGACTTTCGCTTCAGAAGAATTAACTGATGCATCGGATGAAAAACGACCGGCGGTTCAAGTCGGCGACCCGTTCATGGAAAAATTATTGCTTGAAGCTTGTCTGGAATTGGTGAAATCGGATGCTCTTATCGGCATTCAGGACATGGGAGCAGCCGGTCTGACGTCTTCGTCAGCTGAGATGGCTTCTAAAGCAGGATCTGGAATTGAGATGGACTTGGATCATGTACCACAGCGCGAACGCGATATGACGGCCTATGAAATGATGCTTTCTGAATCACAGGAACGCATGCTGATTGTCGTGACCAAAGGCCGCGAGCCTGAAATTGTCGAGTTGTTCGAGAAGTATGGCTTGGATGCTGTAACCGTCGGAACGGTGACGGATGATTCAATGCTTCGCTTGAAACATAAAGGTGAAATCGTGGCTGAAGTTCCAGTAGATGCACTTGCTGAAGATGCACCGGTTTATCACAAACCTTCTGCAGTTCCTGCATATTTCACAGAATATCAAGCGCTTGAAAACGTGGAACCGAAAGTTGAAGATCTGAGCGCAACATTAACGCGTTTATTGAAACAGCCGACGATTGCTTCGAAAGAATGGGTTTATGACCAATACGACCATCAAGTGCGCACGAGCACCGTAGTCAGCCCTGGGTCTGACGCAGCGGTTATTCGGGTCAGAGGAACAAACAAAGGGCTTGCGATGACAACGGATTGCAATTCCCGTTATATTTACTTGGATCCCGAAACAGGCGGTAAAATTGCGGTGGCGGAAGCGGCACGAAATGTAGTAGTTTCTGGTGCGAAGCCGTTGGCCATCACGGATTGCCTGAACTTCGGAAATCCTGAAAAGCCGGAAATTTTTTGGCAGCTTGAAAAAGCCGCGGATGGAATGTCTGCCGCTTGTACGATACTGGACTCTCCGGTAATCGGCGGAAACGTGTCCCTATATAATGAAACGAATGGAACGGCCATCTACCCAACGCCGACAATCGGTATGGTGGGCTTGGTGGAAGACCTTTCACACGTTACCACGCAAGATGTTAAAAAAGAAGGCGATTATATTTACCTGATCGGAGAGAGCTTCACCGAATTTGGCGGAAGCGAACTCCAAAAAATGGTGGAAGGCCGTATTTTCGGAAAAGCGCCAGCTATCGATTTGACTATCGAAGCCAGACGCCAAAAAGAAATTCTCTCAGCAATCCAACAAGGGCTCGTAGCTTCGGCGCATGATGTGGCGGAAGGCGGAGTCGCTGTAGCACTTGCTGAAAAAACATTTGGACACGGAATTGGCATGGAAGTCTCATTAACCGGTTCAGCAACAACTGCTTTATTCAGTGAATCACAATCTCGCTTCATCTTATCGGTAGCACCGGAACACGCCCAAGCATTCGAGGAAATCGTTACAGACGCCAAGCGCATCGGAACTGTCACTGGAACAGACTTGATCATCAAAAGTGAAGACGGTTCGGCATGGATAAATGATTCAGTCGAAACGCTTC
>DATHVY010000346.1:0-5748 GCA_035461045.1 Planococcus sp. (in: firmicutes) | reverse complement strand
ATTTATTGAACCGGATTCTAGACGCTCAATAAACAAAGAGATATGCACAAATACTAAAAGAGAGAACCCATTCTCTCTTTTTTCTATCGGGGGAAAACCATGGCTAAATATATTGATTACCTAAATGTCGGCATTAAGCATTTCCTGAATCTTATTATGGCCACTTTGGTGATAGCCGTTTTCATGCAAGTGATTTTCCGTTTTGTTCTGCAGCAGCCGTTAGCTTGGACCGAAGAATTGGCGCGATATTGCCTTGTGTGGATTACTTTTCTTGGAGCTGCTTATGCAATGTCGCTAAAAGCCCATATTGGCATGGAAGTTTTTGTAAGAATGTTCGGCACTAATATTAGAAGAGTGATTTATATAATAGCCACGCTGCTCAGCATGGGCTTTTTCCTGTTGATGGTCGTGCAAGGGTATGACTTGGCTTCTCGTTCCATGTCTCAATTATCCCCGGTGCTGCGCATTCCGATGGGAATCATTTATGGAGTTATCCCCTTAAGCGGTGCGCTTTTGCTGATCAATATGGCGGCCCAATTTCCTAAAGACTTTAAGACGGGGGGCGTCTGAGTATGGCAATTGTCCTTTTTACGTTGTTGATTGTGCTATTTATGATTAATGTGCCAATTGCCGTGGCCCTCGGATCGGCGTCCGCCATCATCTTTTTTGTCGATGGCAATGTTTCGCTGATCGTCATCATGCAGCGGATGTTCAACTCAGTGGATTCATTTCCGCTAATGGCCATCCCCTTTTTCATCCTTGCAGGAAAATTGATGGAAAGTGGAGGGATTTCAAGAAGGCTGATTCATTTGGCGAATGTTATTTTTGGGCGTGTGAAAGGCGGCTTGGCAATTGTGTCAATTGTCGCCTGCGCATTTTTCGCGGCGATATCCGGCTCTGCTGCAGCCACCACGGCTGCGGTAGGCGCTTTATTGATTCCCGCGATGGTCAAAAAAGGCTATGATAAGAGTTTTTCAACAGCTGTCCAGGCGGCAGGCGGAACCATCGGAGTCATGATTCCACCGAGTGTGCCGCTCGTTTTATACGGTGTGACGGCAGGTGTTTCGGTCAGTGATTTGTTCATTGCCGGCATTTTGCCGGGTTTTCTGGTTGTTGGATCGCTCGTGATTCTCGTTTATGTCATTTCACTGATCCAAGGTTATGGAGGCGGAGACAAATTCGACTTCAAGGATTTCCTTAAAGCCTTTTGGGATGCTCTTTTGGCACTCTTTATGCCGGTCATCATTCTGGGCGGAATTTATGGTGGCATTTTCACACCGACAGAAGCAGCGGTAGTCGCGGTTGTTTACGGACTGATTGTCGGAGTCGTCATCTACAGGGAGATCAAACTCAAAGACTTGGTTAGCATTTTCGCATCTTCTGTAGTGGTAACCTCCGTTATCATGTTCATCATTGCGGGGGCTTCAGTATTCGGCTATTACTTGACCCGGCAGCGGATCCCAGCGGAATTGACAGAAGCCATGCTCGGTTTGACCACCAACTGGATCATCGCGCTGCTGATTATTAATGCGGTATTGCTGATTTGCGGTGTGTTTTTGGAAACTTCTGCGGCAATTATCATTTTGACACCGATACTGGTGCCGATTGTCAGTGCCCTTGAAATCGACCTGGTGCACTTCGGAATTATCATGGTGGTCAACTTGGCCATCGGATTTATTACTCCGCCAGTCGGCATCAATTTATTCGTGGCGGCCAATATAGCCGGAACGAAATTTGAAAGCCTGCTGAAAGCAATCGTTCCATTCATTATCATCATGGTCATTGACGTCATCATCATTTCATTCTTGCCATCCATCAGTTTGTTTCTAGTGGAGCTTGGAAAATAGGGAAGTGGAGGATTAGAATATGAAAGCTTGGAAAATAGCAGTCATTCCGGGAGATGGAATAGGGCCGGACGTTACAAATGAAGCGTTGAAAATACTGGAAACCTTGCAGAAAATGGATGATTCTTTCACTATTTCTTTTAAAAGTTTTGATTGGGGCAGTGACTTCTATCTTAAAACCGGTTCAATGATGCCGAAAGATGGCCTGGATCAACTCAAGCAATTTGATGCCATTCTCTTTGGTGCGGTGGGCGATGCCCGCGTGCCTGATGAAGTGACCATCTGGGAATTGATCATGCCGATCCGAAAAAGATTTCAGCAATATGTCAATATGCGTCCAATCAAGCAATTGACCGGGATTTCATCTCCTTTAAAAAGTGAAAAACCGATCGATTTCATGGTTTTTCGCGAAAATGCCGAAGGAGAATATTCCAATATCGGCGGCAGGCTATATGAGGACCACAACCAGGAAATGGCCATTCAAAACACCGTCATTACAAGGCAAGGGGTGAATCGCATCGCAAAATATGCTTTTGAATACGCCCAAAAAAATAACAAATCCAAAGTGACCAGTGCCACCAAATCGAACGCCATCATCCATTCCATGAAACTGTGGGATGAAGTGGTCGCAGAAGTGGCCGCGGAATATCCGCAAATTGAGCTGGAAAACAACTTTATCGATGCCCTAGCCGCTTATTTTGTCTTGCGGCCGGAATCATTTCAAGTAGTGGTCGCCTCGAATCTGTTTGGTGATATCTTAACCGACCTTGGCGCGGCACTTGTCGGCGGCCTTGGCGTTTCGCCGTCCGGCAACATCAATCCGGAGCGTGAGTTTCCATCCATGTTTGAAGCGATTCACGGGTCTGCACCGGACATTGCTGGAAAAGGAATCGCCAATCCGATTGCCCAGATCTGGTCAGCGGCATTAATGGTTGAACACCTCGGAAGGGAAGATTTGGCGGCCATCATCGTTTCTTCGATTGAACAGGTATTGCAGAAAGCTCAAGTTTTAACTCCAGACCTCGGAGGCAACTCAAGCACACAACAGCTAGGCGATGCCATTGCGGCAGAAGTCGAGAAGCAACTAGAGAAAAAATAAGAGACGAGGGATTTATATGGAAGTAAAAGATAAAGTGGTAATCGTCACCGGTGCAGGAGGGGGCATGGGCAAGTCAGTAGTTCATAGGTTCCTCGAAAGAGGGGCGAAAGTGGTGGCGGTGGATATCGACACCACGAGCATAGCGGAACTGGCCGCCATTTTTCCAGGACAGGTCCTGGTTATGGAAGCCAATCTGACCAATGAAAAAGAAGTGGCCGAGTTGGTCCGGCAAACAGTGGATCACTTCAGCCGAGTGGATGTGTTGATCAACGTTGCGGGAATTGCGCAGTCTGCCAAAAACATAGAGGAAGTCAGTTTAAAAGAGTGGGAAAAGATCATGGCCGTCAATTCAACAGCGCTTTTTCTAACTTGCCGGGAAGTGGTTCCCTTTATGAAAGAACAGAAAAAAGGTGTCATCATCAACGTGGCTTCCATTTCGGTCGAACGCCCCCGCCCCGGATTGAATGCTTACATAGCCTCCAAAGGAGCGGCAGTTTCATTAACAAAAGCTTTAGCGATCGAATTGGCGCCATTCCATATCCGGGTTAATGGCATCAATCCCGGTCCTTCAGATACAAAAATGCTCGGTGAATTCACTCCGGCAGAGGGCGATCAAACAGCCACGAAAGAAAATACATTTTTAAAAAGCGTGCCGCTTGGAGAACTAATTACGCCTGAAGATATAGCCTATACTGCCCTTTACTTGAGCTCAGATCAAGCAAGAATGATCACCGGAAGCATTGTCAACGTAGATGGAGGCCGCGGATTATAAATGAAAGCAGGTGCATCCAATTGGAAACAGAAGTTTACAAACTTTATATAGGTGGCGAGTGGATAGCGAGCAAACGCGAAGAGCAGTTCGCAACGAAGAATCCGGCAAACGGAGCCGAAGTGGCGATGGTGCAGCGGGGCAATCAGGAAGATGTGGATGATGCTGTCCAAGCAGCCAGAACCGCATTCGAATCCGAGGAGTGGCAAACATTCCCACCAATCGAAAGAGGTCGCATCCTTCTCGAAGTGGCTGGAGAATTGCGGAAAGCTGCAGACGAACTAGCCATGACGGAAACAATGGATACGGGCAAACCAATTGCACAAGCTCGAAAAGATGTGGAAGCCGCTGCTTTATATTTTGAATACTATTCGGGAATGGCCGATAAGATATTCGGGGAGACCATCCCGGTTCAGCCAGGAATTCTGGATTACACGTTGCGTGAGCCGATCGGCGTCACTGCGCACATTGTTCCCTGGAATTACCCGCTGCAGATCATTGCGAGAAGCACAGCAGCTGCGCTTGCAACAGGCAATGCTGTCGTAGCAAAACCTGCAGAAGACACGCCGTTGACTGCACTGAAACTGGCAGAGATTATGGATCGCACCGGATTGCCAAAGGGGATTTTTAATGTGGTTACCGGATACGGCAGTGAGGCAGGAGCGGCATTGTCGAGTCACCCCGACATCGATCACATTACGTTTACAGGCTCTGTTCAAACCGGTTCTGCAGTGATGATGGCCGCTGCCAAAAATGTCATCCCCGTCACCCTGGAACTGGGTGGCAAGTCGCCTAATATTGTCTTTGAAGACTGCGATCAGGAACAAGCAGCGGATTGGGTGGTCCGATCAATTATTCAGAATGCAGGGCAAACCTGTTCGGCAGGTTCAAGGCTATTGGTGCAGCAGTCGATTAAAAAAGATTTTATCCAAAAAGTTGTGGATCGGATGAATGGAATTTCAATTGGCCATGGTGTGGACGATCCGGATATGGGCCCTATTTTAAATGAAAAGCAATTCCAGCAAATCCTAAAATTCATGAAAGTGGCTGAGCAGGAAGGAGCCCAGTTCCTGACAGGAGGAAAACGACGTCAGGATAAAGGGTTGGAAGAAGGTTTTTTCTTTGAGCCGACTGTATTGGATGGATTGGATCCACAAAGTTATGTAGCTCAGGAAGAAATTTTTGCGCCGGTTGTTTCCGTTTTCTCATTTGAAACCGAAAAGCAGGCGATTGAATTGGCCAACGGAACCCAATATGGTTTGGTCACCGGCATCTGGACAAAAGATGGTGCCCGCGCACACCGGGTAGCCGGAAAGATTCGCGCGGGACAGATTTTCATCAACAATTATGGAGCGGGCGGTGGCGTGCAAATGCCGTTTGGCGGGTATAAAAGGAGCGGGTTCGGGCGTGAAAAGGGCCTGGAGGCACTAAGGAATTACACGGTGTTGAAGAATGTTGCACTGAAGTATTAAGAAGTATATAAAATAGAATTGGAAAAGGGCAGCCCCGGCTATAGGGCTGCCCTTTGATTTGTTTAAGGTAACATTATATAATTTTTGACTCAATTTTCCAACCCGTTTAATAGGTGAATCATTTCCATTGAAAGTGTTAACTTCCAGTACCGCGGTCATAGTTCCACTGGGTGTCTTCTAACTTAAGCAACGTAAACCCTGCCTTCTCTTACGTCCTTGCGATCCTCTAATCGCGCCAGTGTGAATAAGTATTCTCAAAAACATGTATTGTAGAATGCCAGATTATCAAAATTTACCAGTTACCTTTATATCAACTAGATTATTATTGCACAGTACAATTTTTATGTCAACAGATAAGATGGGAAGTAAAGTGCTGGCTGAAAGCGGCAGTCGATAAATATGTTTTAGGTTTTGAAATTAGCACAGTAGTGTATAATTGGAGCAATTAATGAAAGTGGAAGAAGGTAATTTCAATGCAGAAAAAATACGCGGATGATAGCCTGGCGCTTCATACGGATTTATACCAGATTAATATGTCGGAAGCCTACTGGGCAGATGGCATGC
>DATHVY010000345.1:0-13080 GCA_035461045.1 Planococcus sp. (in: firmicutes) | reverse complement strand
CATTAGGTGAAGGTGGCAAGAAAACGGGATTATGGCTTCGGGAACTTACCGATTTTTATCACGAAGTGAAAACGCATTTCGAAATCGATATTATGAGCACTTCCTCCGAGAGGGTGCCCCTGGATCCGAGAAGCTTGATGGCTGTCCTGACCAATAAAAGAACGCGACGTTATTATATGGATGATTCCTTGATGAATCGTTTGAAGCAGCCGCTGACACCGGCCCAAGTGGAAGCGAGCGACTATAAGGCCATCTATTTCGCAGGTGGACACGGAACCATGTGGGATTTTCCGAATGACGAAAAACTGCAGGAACTGACGCGTTCCATTTATGAAAATGGCGGCATCGTTTCAGCGGTTTGCCACGGTCCAAGTGCTTTGGTGAATGTGAAATTATCATCTGGCGGATTCCTTCTCTCTGGCCATATCGTCGCAGGTTTCAGTGACCTGGAAGAAAAATTGTTGATGTTATATAAACAAATTCCATTCTCTCTTGAACAAAAACTAAAAGACCGTGGAGCATTATACAAAAAAGCGCAATTGCCGATGGGGTCCTGTGTTGTGCTGTCCGGCAGACTGATTACCGGACAAAACCCGGCATCCGTAAAGGGTGTAGCGCTTAAAACAATTGAACAGGTTCAGAAGTTAAGCTAAAGAAACCAAAGATTTTTAAAAAGCGGAAGGTGAAAAACGGCCAGAAGCGGGGCTGATTTGAAATGACTGGCCTTAAATTTCGGAATAACGGAATTTGTATAATTAGATTTGGATTTTAAGGGTATACAAGTTGAAAGACAGGATAAACCATTTATATTACTGGAGGGATTTAGATGAAAACATCAACAATGACGACTGTACTAACAAGTGTAGCCGCAGCGGCAGCAGGGATTTACGCATTCAAGACTTATCAAAAGAGACATGAGTTTGAGGTTGCCGAAGGTGTCGACATGCATAACAGCAAAAAGATCGATGAGCGAGAAAGCGTGGATCCGGAAGAAGAAGGGTTGACTCAGTTGGACTCAGCATACCGTGATGAGTGGCAGGCCAACGCATTTCCCCAGACTCACCGGGAAATGAAGAAACTCGAAGAAGAAAAATAATAAGCTATTTAGAGCGAGGACGGTGTTCAACTGTCCTCGCTTTTTTTAGTGGGTAATATGAATCGGTGAATGCAAATAAAGTGCTATTTTTTTCCCTCACAAGGTTTGGGTTTAAAGAATATTATGATATATTAATAATTGTGATAAGTTTTTATAATAAGGGGGAATTTTTTGTGAGGAAAATAATTCTATTGATGCTGTTAATGACTTCAATGCTGATTATTGCGGCATGTGGAGCGGACGAAGACACTGCCGGTGAAGGCGTGGAAGGGCAAACTTATGATGTAGGAATTGATGCAACATATCCACCGTTCGAATTTCAAGAAGACGGGGAGTATAAAGGGATTGATATTGACTTGATTCAAGCGATTGCTGAAAATCAGGGATTTGAAATCGAATTCAATCCGATGGACTTCAGCGGAATCATTCCTGCTTTGCAAGCCGGACAATTGGACGTTGCCATTGCCGGGATGAGCATCACGGAAGAACGCAAAGAGATCGTAGACTTTTCGGATCCATACTTTGATGCAGGATTGTCGTTAGTAGTAAGAGAAGACAATGACGACATTACTTCACTTGATGACCTTGATGGCGCAACAGTTGCGGTGAAGAGCGGTACGACAGGCGCTCAGTTCGCACGTGACAACCAGGACGAGTACGGTTATGAAATCACTCAGTTCGAAGACAGCCCATCCATGTTCCAGGAAGTTTCAAACGGCAATGCTGATGTACTTCTTGAAGACTATCCGGTAATCGCTTATGCAATTGCTGAAAGTGGTTTAGAGCTTAAGACAGTCGGCGAACGCCTGACGGGCGACCAGTACGGAATTGCAGTTCTTCAAGGTGAAAACCAGGACTTGCTTGAAGCGATCAATGCAGGCCTTCAGGAATTGCGTGATAGCGGAGAGTACGATGAAATCTTGAACACATATCTTGCTGAAGAAGAAGAAGAATAAACAGATATGTAGCGCGCTTATGCGCGCTGCATTTTTTTATACTTAAAACAGCGCATGACCAAGTTTTTTAAAAGGGGATGGTTGAATGAATACGATTGTCAATGCCTTTCCATATTTGATGGAAGGCTTGCAAGTCACGATTTACATATTTTTTATAGCAATCATTCTGGGATTCATCATAGGACTGGTTGTTGCTTTATTGAGGCTTGCGCCATTAAAGATTTTAAATTGGATTGCGAAGATTTACGTGGATGCAATCCGGGGCACTCCTTTTATCGTTCAATTGTTCTTCATTTATTTTGGATTGAACTCCCTCGCCTGGATTTCACTGGATAATACAACGGCCGGTATTGTCACGGTAGCCATCAACGCGGGTGCTTATTTTGCGGAAATTATCCGTGCCGGCATCCAATCCATCGATAAAGGGCAGACAGAAGCCGCCCGCTCGCTTGGATTGAATGCGCAGCAAACTATGAGGCATATCGTGTTGCCGCAGGCGTTCCGTAGAATGCTGCCGACATTCACGAACCAGGCCATCATTTCATTGAAAGATACTTCGCTCCTGTCCGTTATCGGCATCGCCGATTTGACCCAGGAAGGCCGAATTCAGGCCGCAGCGACTTTTGATGCGTTCAATGTTTACCTCATTGTTGGTCTCATTTACTTTGTGGTCATTTACTTGCTGTCGATGCTTGCCAGCTATGTAGAAAGGAAGTTTGTATTGCGATGAGTATGATCAGAGTGGAAAATCTAAAAAAATCATTCGGCAACATTGAAGTAATCAAAGATATGAGTACGGTCGTGGAAGAAAAAGAAGTGATTTGCGTTATCGGTCCATCAGGTTCCGGCAAAAGCACTTTTCTTCGATGCTTGAACCGCCTGGAGGAAATTTCAGGAGGCCATGTCTATATCGAAGGCGTCGATATTACAGATCCAAAGAACAATATCAATACGATCCGCCAAAACGTCGGTATGGTGTTCCAGCAATTTAACCTGTTTCCGCATATGTCGGTCATGGAAAACATCACGTTGGCGCCAATGAAATTAAAAAAAGGCGACAAAAAAGCCATTGAGAAAAAAGCGTATGATTTGCTCGGAAAAGTCGGCTTGCAGGAAAAAGCGAAAGCTTATCCCGGCGAACTTTCGGGTGGCCAAAAGCAGCGTGTAGCAATTGCACGGGCGCTTGCGATGGATCCGAAAATCATGCTTTTTGATGAACCGACTTCTGCGCTGGATCCGGAGATGGTCGGAGACGTACTGGACGTCATGAAGCAACTTGCCCGTGAAGGCATGACCATGGTCGTAGTCACCCATGAAATGGGATTTGCCGCAGAAATGGGCGACCGCGTGTTGTTTATTGACGGGGGCTATATCGTCGAAGAAAACGTACCGAAAGAATTGTTCGGCAATCCACAGCATGAGCGGACCAAAGCGTTCTTAAGTAAAGTATTATAATCAATGCGCCTGCGGGCGCGTTTTTTATTTGCCATTTTTGCTGGTAGAATCGTATTTTTGTGTTGTTGGAGCGTATTTTCATATCATTGGAGCTTATTTCGAAAGCATCGGAGCGTATTTCACCATCAACGGAGCGTATCATCCTGAAAACACCCAAAGAAAAGCCGGCCTGGATTCTCATCCGGGCCGGCTTTGATGTTTCTGGTTTATTCTTCGTCAAATACGTGAACTTTCGTCATTTTGTCGCCGTTTTTCATAGCTTTTGCTGTTTCAAGACCTGAAGTCACCTGTCCGAAAACAGTGTGGACGCCATCAAGGTGAGGCTGTGGTGCATGAACTAGAAAGAATTGGCTTGATCCAGTATCTTTACCGGCATGAGCCATAGAAAGACTTCCAGCCTGGTGTTTGTGCGGGTTGCCTTCAGTTTCACATTTGATGTTTTTGCCGCTTCCGCCTGCCCCAGTTCCGGTCGGGTCTCCGCCTTGGCTTACGAAGCCTGGGATGACACGGTGGAAAGTAACGCCATTGTAGAAGCCGGAATTTGCCAGTTCTTCAAAGTTTGCTACTGTATTTGGAGCTTCATTCGGGAAAAGGTCGAATTCGATTACTTCGCCGTTTTCCATGTGGATGTGTCCTTTTTTCGTCATTTACAACATCTCCTTTTCAGTTTGTACATTCCTCAGTATAGCGATTTTTCCAGGCGCTGTATAATCATTTGCCGCAGATTACAGCGCTTTTAACATGCCGCCATCAACGACCAGGGATTGGCCGGTCAGATAAGAGTTCGCGGAAGAAGCGAGGAAGGCGACCACTTTGCCGAATTCTTCAGGTTCGCCGTAGCGTCCCACAGGAATGGTGGATTCGCTCTTCTTCGTAATTTCCTCCACAGAGACTTGCTGCTTCTCTGCGGCAATTTGATTGAGCTGTTCTACTCGGTCAGTATAGATGCGTCCAGGACCTACTGTATTAACCATGATATTATACGCGGCCACTTCACGTGCCAATGATTTTGAGAAGCCGACCATCCCGGCTCTGAGTGTGTTTGATAAAATTAGTCCGTCGATCACTTCTTTAGTCGATGACGAGGAGATGTTGATGATACGTCCGAATTTTTGCTTTTTCATATGAGGCAAGACAGCTCGGGTTGTACGGATATAGCTCAACAAATTCTGATCAAATGCTGCATACCAGTCACTGTCATCGACGCCCTCGAAGCCGCCGGATTTTGGTCCTCCTGTGTTATTGACCAATACATCGATGCGTCCGAATTCGTTGCTGACAAATTGAAAGAACGATTTGATATCCTCTTCGCTGGACATATCACAAGTCCGAAAATGTACATTGCTGTTGCCGGACTTTTGTTTTATTTCCTCAGAGGTGTTCTTTAATGAATCTTCGCTGCGGCTGGAGATGACGACCGTCGCACCTTCTTTTGCAAACTCCAATGCGGATGCTTTGCCAAGCCCTTTACTGGAAGCCATGACAACTACAACTTTATCGTTTAATCCTAAATCCACTTTAATCATCCTCTCAATATTAACTACCACTACCAGTTTACATAAAAAAGCACTCATTTGCAGAGGTAAATTCAGATTTTTCCATCTTTAATTTCCGTCGTAAGTCCAATGGCGTGAATGGGGGGGAAATATGATAGGATATAGTTATTGACTAGATTAGGAGTGTTATAAATGGAAGAACGTGAAATTTTTGATATAACGATCATCGGAGCCGGGCCGACAGGATTGTTTGCCTCGTTTTATGGCGGAATGCGTAAAATGAAAGTAAAAATTTTGGACAGCCTGCCTCAGCTTGGCGGGCAATTGTCTGAGTTGTATCCGGATAAGTTCATCTATGACGTCGGCGGCTTCCCGAAGGTATTGGCAAAAGACTTGGTGGATAATTTAGTAGTGCAGGCGAATTACGGCGATCCGGCAATTTGTCTGGAAGAGACCGTAACTGCTGCAGAACGCCATGGCGACCATTTTGTCATTCAAACAGATAAAGGGCTGCATTATTCCAAGTCCATCCTGCTGACTGCCGGAGTAGGTGCTTTCCAGCCACGCAAACTGGGCGTGGAAGGTTCAGAGCCATTCGAAGGTAAAACCCTGCATTACGGAGTAAGAGATTTAACTTTGTTCCATAATAAAAAAGTGGTGGTCTTAGGTGGTGGAGATTCAGCGGTCGATTGGGCGATGATGCTAGAAGGCGTCGCCGACCAGGTAACACTGAGCCACCGAAGAGAGAAAATGACGGCACACGAAGCGAATATCGACACGCTGCTGCAATCATCAGTAGAAGTCAAGAAACCGTTTGGCGTGAAGGAATTGGTGGGAGAAAACGGCCAATTGAAGGAACTTGTCCTTATCGATAAAGAAGGAAATGAAGAACGCGTCGAAGCGGACCATGTCATCGTCAACTACGGGAACATCACATCTCTTGGCCCGATCAAAGAATGGGGACTCCAGATGGAGAAAAATTCGGTAGTTGTAAACTCCAAGATGGAGACGAGCGTGGAAGGCATTTATGCTGCAGGAGACATTGCCACATACGACGGCAAAGTGAAGCTCATTGCAGTAGGTTTCGGAGAAGCACCAACAGCCATTAACAATGCAAAAGCCTACCTGGATCCAAAATCCAAAGTACAGCCTCTTCACAGTACAAGTGTCTTTAAGTAAATAGGATTTGCTGAAGTCAAGCTAAAAAAGCTCTCACGAACTCTGTGAGAGCTTTTTTCTATCTCAAAGGAGCTGCGATGAAAGGGTGCAAAAAAAGGTCTAAATAGGAGGAAAAGGAAATAAAGATATTTAAAGAAAGTATTGTCAGTTATATTACAGCTTGTAACATAACGCACTTCTACGTAACGTAATTGTTAATTTATAACGGTCGTCCTGTCATGTTCCTGACATGTAAGGGTGTTATGATTCATCTTGTCAATAAAAAGAGTGAGAAGGAGGAATTTCATTTCATGAAAAAACAATTTATCACACTCGCAGCGGTAGCAGCATTGAGCTTAGGGGCTGCAGGCCAAGTCGGTGCTCAATCATCTCATACAGTACAATCCGGTGATACGCTTTGGGGAATTTCACAAACGAAAAACGTGTCCGTAGAACAACTTAAAGGGTGGAACGACCTATCATCTGACCTTATCTTTCCTAAACAGGAATTAAAACTGAACGCTGAAGAAAAAGCGCCAGCAAAATCTTCACATTATACAGTAGCTAGCGGCGATACATTGTTTGAAATCGCTGAAGCACACGGTATTACATTGGATTCATTAATGAGCTGGAACAATCTTTCAGGCCACTTGATTTTCCCAGGGGACAAATTAGCAGTCACTGGCAAAGAAGCTAAAGCGGCAGCACCAGCACAAACTCAAGCAGCGGCACCGGCAGCAAAAGCACCAGCAGCTAAGGCGCCAGAAGCAAAAGCACCAGCAGCTCAAGCACCAGCAGCTAAGGCGCCAGCAGCAAAAGCACCAGCAGCTCAAGCGCCAGCAGCTAAGGCGCCAGCAGCAAAAGCACCGGCAGCTCAAGCACCAGCAGCAAAAGCACCTACACCAGCAGCAGCTCCAGCAGCAGCTTCACAATCTGCTAGAGAAATGACTGTTTCTGCAACAGCTTATACAGCTTATTGCACAGGATGCTCAGGAATCACACGTACAGGAATTGACTTGCGTTCGAACCCGAACCAAAAAGTTATCGCTGTAGATCCTAACGTAATTCCACTTGGCTCTAAAGTATGGGTTGAAGGATACGGAGAAGCAATTGCAGGCGATACAGGCGGCGCAATCAAAGGCAACAAAATTGATGTATTTATCCCATCAAAAGATGCTGCACTTAGCTGGGGCCGTAAAAACGTAACAATCAAAGTCTTAAGCACGCCATAAACCATATTTTGCTACAAAGCTGAGGTGTTCATTCCCTCAGCCTTTTTTTATGGAAATTTGTAAGGGATAATAAATAGATAACCTTTTGAAATGCTTTTAAACTTTTTTGGGGAAAATAATTGCTTTCTCGAAGTGGTTTTTGTTGAAAGAAAATTCGGAAAATTCATGGAATATCTGCTGCAACTGCTATACACTTATAAAGAAAGCTGACAACACTCTTTTGAATTCGGAATGTGCGTATGCACTTATTACAGAGAGGGGAATGTAGTATGGCCGTGAAAGTAGAGGAAATCCGGAATTTGTCCGATGTCGATGTATCGAAATTGGTTGAAGAAAGTGAAGCTGAAGGATACCGCTTTTTAAGAAGACTGGTAGAACAATATGAAGATGGTACAAATACATTCAACAAACCGGGCGAAATTCTATATGGTGTTCAGGACCATAAAGGCCGGCTGATTGCCATCGGTGGGTTGAACCGGGACCCTTATACCGACAAAGAAGGAGTGGGCCGACTCCGAAGGTTTTATATTTCACCGGAAGAGCGGCGTCAAGGAATCGGCACACGGCTGTTAAGCAAAATCATCGAACATGGCCGGGAGCATTTCAGTGAAATTGTCGTGCGTACAGATTCGTCTTCAGCAGACGCATTCTACAGAATGAACGGCTTTTCTGGTGACCTCGGGCTGCCTGGTGCCACACACAGCATTAAGTTTGATCAGAAACTATCAAAAACTGCAGATTAAGATCCAGTAAACGGCTTGCTTTGGCAAGCCGTTTAAACTTGCTTTCACAGTGGGGAAAGCAAGTTTTGAGCCGAACTTCCAGGATCGCGAAGCAAGCCGTCCATTTTGTCGGGAAATGTGGTAAGTTGAAGGTATACTCATAAAAAGTGAATTTCTGCATAGGAGAGATAGCATGGAAATGTCGAACTGGCAAGGCGCAACAGGAATCTGTATCAATGAAGACAATGAAGTATTGATGGTATTGCAAAATGTGGATGAAGGTATAAGTAAGTGGACGCTACCGACAGGGCCTCGTGAAGAGGGGGAGAGTCTTGAAGAAAGCTGTGTAAGAGAATTTTTTGAAGAAACAGGGTTAGAATCCAAAGTAATCAGAAGCATTACGACTAAAAGCGGCATGTATGAAAACTTCAATATTTCTTTCGAAATCCATTATTTTCAAATTGAAATTACTGGCGGTGAACTAAAGGTTCCAGAAGGCGATGAGCTGATTATCGATATCGCCTGGATCGCTTTGGAGGAACTGGATGAGGTAGAGCTGTTGACTCCTGATGATATTGAGTTGATCCGTTCAGCGGGAAGACCCTTATAAGTCCATCCACTCTGTTTTGTTATTAGGTATTCTGAAGATTAGAAAGGAATCGAAGGGGTATTTAAGAAGCAACTGAGAAAAGGAGGGATTGGATGAAGGAGCAAGAAGGAGATCGGGAGTATAAAGAAGGCGAAAAATTGATTCCGGAAGTTGAACCCCGAAGAAAGATGCCGGCAGAAAAAAAGGAAATAGATCCAATTCCGGACAGAGAACTCGAGTATGAAGAAAACTCAAACGAAAAATATCGGGATGGTGTTTGAGTGGAAAAAAGGAGCAAGCCACAGCCGGCTTGCTCCTTTCCATCCATTAATGGGAAACTGGAGGGTTGGCGATGTCATACTTCACGTTTAAAGGTGGAACTTGGTTAGAAAGAAGTGCAAGAACTGGAGATGATGTTGTCGGGAATATTCCCGGGGACAATCGAATTCATTTGTGGATGGAAGAATCGGAAGGAAAAGCGGCGAATGTATTGCATTCGGACACGGCAAATAAGGGGAAGGAAGCTTTATGGGGCTCGCTCATCTATCGGCAAAGTCAAACCACGAAAGAAGATTTGGATGTTTTTCATTTTTTCTTGTCCGAGGATATCCTTGTAACAAATGAGTTGGAATATGAGATAGAGGAAGATTTAAACAAAGGGAAAATACTTAACCAAATGGAAGAAGCCACTTCGAATGTTGAGTTAATCATGATTTTGCTTGGAGATATGGTCAGTTCAATTTTGCACAGGATCGATTTATTTGAAGAACGCCTCCGAACTTTGCTTTGGGCCATAAAAGAAGAAAACGATAAAAAGATATTCGATGAAATTGTGGAAGTCCGGCACGAAGTATTAATGTGGAAAAACATGGTTCTCGGATTCCGCGAAATTCGTATGGCGGTGGCTGAAACTTTCGGGAGTGACATGACTGAAGGGACCGAGTATAAGCGGACTTCGATTCGTATTGACCGCTGCGTAATGCTGATTGATTCTTATGAAGATGAAGTAATCAACATGATTGATATGGAGAATGTAGCAGCAAACTACAGGGGAAATGAAATCATAAAAACGTTGACTGTCCTGACTGCTTTGTTTACTCCATTAATGGCTTTTGGTGCTTTATGGGGCATGAATTTTGTCAATATGCCAGAACTGTATTGGGAATGGGGATATTGGGCTTCGTTGGCACTAATTGCAGGCGCTACCATCGGATTGTATTTGTATTTAAGAAGAAAAGGCTGGATGGGCAATCTATTAGGGAATCCAGCCAAAAAAAAATAAAGAGTGCCTGTTGCTGGATTTCGGCGGTTGCGCCGCAACCGCCCCAAAGCTTATTTGGCTTTATCTTTTTCCAGATCTTCCAACAAACCCTCATATTGTGAAACTTCTTGGTCGCTATACTTCTCTGTATAGTCTTGAACCAATACGAGCAAGTTCCTCCGGTGGCGCTCCACTTCCACCAGTTTCTCTTTCATCGACTTGCGCTTCCACATTTCCGCGTCCTCCACATCTTCCATTTTTTCGAGCATATCGATTTCCGCTAGCAATGTAAGAGCAGCCGTTTTCTTCTCTTCGTATTTCCTTTTAGCTCTTTCCACCTTACGTGTATCATTTTCAAAGGCCATTTTAGAGTAAAATGACATAGCTTTCCCCACCTTTCAAAAATTGAATTTGCTTTCCTTGTTCTTATTTTAACTTAAATCGAAAAATTATAATACTAATATTCTGACTTTTCTGCTTATTGGCGTTTATTTTTCGCTGGAAAAAGGATAATTTCATTTGCATACAAATAATTCACTCTTTTGGTTCTTAATAGTGTAGTCTATTATCTTGAAGGATGTATGTTCACCAGAGAAAAACGACTGATAAGGTGGTAGCGCATGACAGCAATTGGAAAAATACCGGAAAATATATCTCTTTTGAAAGCTCTTGATCGGATAGGCGAGACAATTTTAATCGCCGACACAAGCTACAGTATTTGTTGGATGAATTCAGAAGCCTGCCGTCTCCTAGCCGAAATAGCTCCTTTATATGGAATTAAGGATTATCAGGAATTGATCGGTATGAATATGGATCGATTTCATAAATTTCCAGAAAACCAAAAGAAGATGATGGATTCCCTTGAGGAAGATCATCGAACCAGAATCACAATCCGCAACGAAATCGTGACAGATATTGTCATCTCGCCGATTAAAGATAAAAATGAACAAACCCAGGGATATATCGTGATGTTGATGGATGTAACCACCCAAGCTGAAGAACAAAAAAAGAAGGAAAAACTGATAAAGGAATTATCGATTCCGATTCTCGATGTATGGGATAGAACCATCGCTTTGCCGCTTATAGGAGAGTTTGACAAAGAGCGTTCCGATCAATTGATTGCAACGGTCTTGATTGAGTGCTCGAATAAGAACATTGAATATGTTCTGGTCGACCTTAGCGGAATTACAGAGTTCGAATTTCAAGTACGCTATCAGATTCAGATGATGACCGACAGTTTAAGTTTGATTGGCACACAATGCATTCTTGTCGGAATCAGCCCGAAACTGGCGATGTCAATCGTATCACTGGATAGTGGAACAAGAACGTTCAGCAGCACCTACCAGGGGCTGAAGCACATTATGGAATTACAGAGAAAATAAAACAAACAGCTCATCCATTTATTTGGATAAGCTGTTTGTTTTATTTTTCGACAGGTTCCACCCAAATTTGGGACCATTTCTGGATTTCGTCCATGACCGGTTTTAGCGAAGCACCTTTTTCTGTCAAAGTATATTCGATGCGCACAGGTGTTTCAGGAAAGACTGTGCGTGCGACAATGCCCTGGTTCTCCAGAGCTTTCAGGCGTTCAGAAAGCAATCGGCCGCTGATACCGATTACTTCTGTCAACCGGCTGAATCGCTGTGGGCCTTCCAGTAATTGATAAATGATCAAACCAGTCCACCGCTGGCTCAGAATGGAAATTGCGCTTTCGAATCTGGGGCAGATGAGCGAAGTATCCATTTTCTACACTCCTTTTTCTATAGAAGAGTCAAAATATTTAACTGTATGTTTCGTGCGACGCTGCTGAATCTGACTTTCCAGCTGGATATGTTAACTGCCATTGAATACGCAATTGAGGAAAATCAATATGGCTGGTTCACCTTATATAGTAGCATATTTTCGTCATAATTTAAAAGAATAAGGTTACTTGACTTCTTTAAGTAACTAAAATATAATCAGTTACAAATAGTAACTAGAAAAGAGGAGTGTTTTCATGAATTTTCACCAAAAGCCAGTCACGCATATTTCGCAAGTAGGGTTGAAAGTGTTGGATCTGAAAGGGATGGCTGAGTTTTATCAAAAGACTATCGGCCTTCAAATCATTGCAGAAACTGAGGACTCGGTCAGCCTTGGGGCAGGTGGAAACGTTTTGTTGAAACTGCATTCGGCGGATAATTTGGAGCCGAAACTTGCCCGTTTTGCGGGTCTTTATCATTTTGCGATTTTGCTTCCGAACCGCAAGGAACTTGGGAAAGTGTTGCTTCATCTTCATGCGCAAGGTATACGTCTGGGCTCATCCGACCACTTGGTCAGCGAAGCGTTATACCTCTCAGATCCGGAAGGGAACGGTATTGAAATCTATCGCGACCGCGACCCTGAAGAGTGGACGTGGCGGAATGGAGAAGTTGCTATGGCAGTAGATCCAATCGATGCAAAGGAAATTCTTGGCGAAGCTGAACGTGCCGGGGAAAAGTGGGAAGGAATGCCGGAAACCGCGTTGATGGGGCATATTCACTTGCATGTTTCGGACTTGAATGAAGCGCAGCGATTTTACCAAGATGTCCTCGGATTTGAAGTAGTGGCTTCGATGGGCGGTCAAGCCCTGTTTTTAAGCGATCAGAAATATCATCACCACATAGCGTTGAATATATGGAACGGGGCCGGAATTCCTCCTTTGCCTGAAAAAACAGCAGGATTGTCTTATTATACGATAGTCTTGGGAGATGGAGAAAAACTGCTGGGGTTGAAGGAACGTCTTGTTTCGGAAGGACAAAAAGTCCGTGAGAAGGAAGGGTTTTTGGAAATAAAAGATCCATCTGGAAACATCATCAGGCTGCGGGGTTAAAAAAGACAGTGAAAAAACCATGGACCAAGTGTCCATGGTTTTTTCACTGTTAAATTCATATCTTCAATGATCCGGTTTTAGGCAACTGTCATCACTGGCAAGATAAAAAGGGCTGCTCTCATGCAACGCAGAACTGCTCCTTTTGTTAGCGGTAAACAAGGGAGTATCCGGCGGTTCGTTTGAATAGTTTTCACGTATTTCCGTATATGTGAATAGTCTTTCCTGATTTTTAAGATCCTCGAGAGGATTACCGGTAAATGAAAATAG
>DATHVY010000344.1:0-7920 GCA_035461045.1 Planococcus sp. (in: firmicutes) | reverse complement strand
AAAAGATGGTAAAATTAATGAGAATCAGATTATCATAGACAGAGATTTAGGGGGAAGTTGTAACGGTAATAGTGAAAATTGTAACTATTCAATATATACTATAGAGAAATTTGCGATATTAGATGAGCTGATATCGCAAAGACATACTTTTCATTTTAAAGACAACTTAGAAGTTGGAGAATTGAAGGTTGGTGGAGGGAAAGAAGACTCTATTAGAGTTGACAAGAATTTATATATTTCTGGTAACCTCGACATTACAAATCATGCCTGTATTGCTATTGGTGGAAATTTTATAGTGGGACAAAAAATACTGAATAAAAATAAGAATAAAACTGATATATACGTATATGGAGATTTCTTTATGACAAAAGACCAAAAAGATACATATGATTTCGATTTCCATGTGCGTGGTACTGTTTATCAGTATGATAGTATTCATAAAGAAATTAAAGAAGTAAATAGAGAGAATTTCGGAATAAAAAATTTAACCAATCAAACTACAAAAAATTGTAATGTAACCCCATATAATAATCCGGATAAGTTTATTGAGAGCCCTTTATGGAAATTATCAGATGACAATATAATTAATTATAATTAGCTGGTAAAGAAAAACGGCTTTCTAAAAAGCTCAAGGATTTAATCCTTGAGCTTTTTTTAAAATAAAATTTACAAAGAATTCTTTTTGAAAGCCACTATCCTAGCCTTCCACATATTAGCAAAATGCCTCTTCGTCTCTATCCCTAAATACGCCTCACCATGCTTCAATAGGATCTTCGCAGCCACCTCATCAACAATCCTCTAGCCACCTTTTGGCATAATCACTAGTTTCCGCTTCCGGAGAAAACATTGACCGATGAAGAATTGACTGCATTGCTCAGCAAACTCGTTGCAAGATTAAAAGAATTGGAAGTGGAACTGCGCATCAGATGTAATTTTTAAAAGACCGGGATCTCAGGATTCGGGTCTTTTTATGCATAGTTAAAATTAAGTAGGAATTAAAGCTTTGAAAGTGAATAAAAATGACTAGTAAAATCAAAATGCTATGGTAAAATTAATTTTAATAACATATAAAATAGTTAAATTATGTAAATTAAAAACATATTTAGTTAATTCTAAGTGGAGGAATAGCATGAAAAAAACTTTGTTTAAGCAAAACGGTATGACCCTGGTTGAATTATTGGCTGCAATTGCCCTATTGGGAATTGTTTTGTTCACTTTTATGTCCATTTTCACTCAATCCGCGAAATTTTCAGCGCATAACCAGGAAACTTTGACAGCAGTGCAAATTGCAGAGCAGGTGGTAGGTGATGTCAGGGATTTGAATGGAATATCGCTATTGGCCGGCAAAGGCGGCTACAAGTTGGAAGGAACTTCTATTGTAAATAAAGATACCTATGATCATTTTGTCATTAAAATCGTGGAAGAAGATATTGAAGTTTCGAGACCGGATAATAACACGCGAAAAATGACGTTAAAAAAAGCGGTTATTTCAGTAAAAGCAAAACCCGGATTCGGCATCAACGAGCCAGAATTCATAACTGAAATGTACCTGAAGGTCCTGCCATGAAAAATGAAAAAGGAATTACATTAGTGGAACTGATTGCAACTTTGGCAATTGCGGGGATAGTTATCGCCTTGATCGCCAGTGTATTATCCAGCGGATCCAATGCGTCCCAGAGAACGGGTCTGAACCAACGATTGCAACAAGAAGGAAATATAATAGTAGAAAAAGTCAGAGCACAATACCTTTTGAATCAGCAAGATGCCTCAATTTCTGACACATTTGATGTGCTTGTACAAAATGATAAGTTGATTTTGAAAGACGGAACGAATGCTGAGATAGTGCTTTCAGAAGGTTATTCTTATGATTTGGATCCTTCTATAAGTGCAACCATTGCCACAAAAAATAAAACAATTCTCGACAGAACCAAGAAATCTGACTTCAATTTGATCATCCGAGGTAAAGCCAATGATAACTCGAGCAATCAGGAATATAAAATTAATACTTCATTCAGTAAGTTAAAGTAGGGGGAGCACATGAAAACTATCAAAAACGAAAGAGGATATGCATTATTGATGGTCTTGATGCTTATCCTTCTATTTACGGTTCTTGGAATGAGCCTTATGGCTACGAATATGAATTCCGCTAAACAGTTCTCCACAAAAGAAAGCCAGGTTCAAGCCAGGCATTATGCCGAAATGGGCTTATTGCATTACCAAGTGCTAGTAGATGATGTTGTTAAAGAATATAAATTTACAGCCACGAAAGACAGGGCAGATTCAGCGACATCCAGCAGCCGGGTGGAATTATGCAACAAAATACGCGGAATTGGCAATGTCGAAAAAGCTCACATCAAAGGGTCCTATCAAGTTCCTCCGGTGGAATTAACGGGGTGTTCGTCCACTGATAAGGGTAAAATAAACATTACGATGAAGAGTACAGGAAAAGTGGGGAGCGGCAAGACGAAAATGGTGGAGGGAAATATGGGGGTTACGCCACCTGTGATTTTGGCAAGTGAAGTAGACCCTGTGACTGGCCCACTCATTCCGACTAAACCCGTAAATGATACTGGACAACCACCTATTACTACTTATCCTCCTTCTGGTGATGTTCGTGGTTTTGTGGAAATAAATGGTCCTTTTCCTATTCACAGGACTTCGTATCACTTTGAGTCGTTTGTTATCAATTCTTCACCAACTGTTAATGCATTAATAGCTGGAGGCGGAAAAAGTGGTGACACACTTAAAATCGAGAAGGATTTTTATATCGGAGGTGGGGTCTACTCAAATAATTACATTTGTATATATGTGCAAGGAGATTTGACTATTTTAGGAAATATTGATTTAGGTCCGCATAGCTTAATCCTTGTGTACGGAGATGCATATTTTAAAGGCTCAGTTATTACTAATCCCAATGCTAAAATTCATGTTATCGGAAACACTTATTTAGGTGCTTCGAAAACAATCACTAATGATTACAAAAATTTCCCTGGATATACAAAAGATTGTGAAAGCATTGTTACTTGGCCCGACCCAGTTGAAGTCGCTCAAACCGGAAAAGAATACCAATGGAATTTAGATACGAATCTTAATGCAATCTATCATTAGAAAAACCCCGAGAAATCTCTCGGGGTTTTATTTTTGACTAACTGCGCAGCTTTTGAGCTAGTTTAACAGCCTTCCCCGTATTCGCAAAATGGACCTTAGTCAACCCGCTCAAATACTCCTCACCCCGCCTCAAAAGGATCCTCGCCGCCACCTCATCCACAATCTTCCCGGCACCTTTCGGAAGCGTCACACCCACTTCCGCACTCATGCGATCCATTTCTTCCAAAAACGCGACACGTGCGATAATCGAAGCGCATGCTACTGATACGTGCAGACCCTCGGCTTTTGTCGAGAACAGAACATTCTCTCGTACAATTTCTTCTTCATCTTTAATATGCTTATAATAGATGCCGCGCTCAGCAAACTGGTCGATGAGGATTGCATCCGGTTTCACCGGTTCCAATTTAGCGAGCACATGCTTCAACGCCTGGTTATGGAGAAGGGCTTTGATTTTCCCCTGGGACCACCCCTGAGCCTGTACTTTATTGTATTTTTCATTTTTCAACGTTAATACACTGTGGAGAAATGCCTCGCGGAGGTCCGGTGCAATTTTACGCATCCATTCGTCAGTCAGCAATTTTGAATCTTTGACGCCGAGTTCATGCGCAAGATCGACTTTGTCAGCGGGCACAAAACAGGCGGCGACGGTGATTGGCCCGAAAAAATCTCCGGTGCCGGTTTCGTCGGATCCGAGTACGGACAGCTTGGCGAAATTTTCCGGCAGGCTGTCGCCTTTCGCTCCAGAAACCTTTACACTGGCTTTATCGGACGCGCCCCATTTTCCGGCTTCCCGTTCTGCGCCAGCGCCCTGGAACATGACTTTTCCGGAATTGTAAACAGTCACTACTGTATCCGGCATCTTCGCAGTGAAGCGGACGTATTGGGCTTTGGCTGCCGTTTTTTTATTGCCATAATGGCTGATGATTTGGAGGAGACTTTCCTCTGGCAGTTTCAATACAACATTGGACATGGAAGCGTCTCCTTTCTAATGATTCACAAGCAGCTTGTGTTCATGGTATGATTATGTACAGAAATAACTTGCATCGGCAGGAACATGCCGAAGCAATTATGTTGAGGCATAATTGAATGGGGGATGGAACATTGTCTGATCAGCAAAGAATTCGCACATCAGTTGAGATCTACGGCCATACATATAAGATGGTGGGCACTGAAACCTCTGGCCACATGCGTTTAGTGGCGTCTACAGTGGACGAGAAGATGCGTGAGATTCATTCGATGAATCCATCTCTCGACAGTTCACGCCTTGCAGTCCTGACTGCTGTAAATGCGGTACATGATAATCTTAAACTGAAAGCGCGCATAGAACAATTGGAAACTGAAATGAAAAAACTGAAGGGCTGAAGCAGATGTTAGATATAATTTTATTCCTGTTGCTAATCGCCGGCATCTTTGTCGGAGCCAAACGGGGCCTTGTGGTCCAATTAATACATATGGTAGGGTTCATTATCGCGCTGGTCGTTGCATACCTCTATTATAAACCTTTATCCGAATACTTCGTCCTGTGGATTCCGTATCCGGCGGTGACTGATGAGTCCAGGTTCACGATTGCCATCGAGCAATTGGATCTTGATCAGACCTTCTATCAATTATTCGCTTTCGCAATTATTTTCTTTGTCGTGAA
Source organism: Planococcus sp. (in: firmicutes) (assembly GCA_035461045.1). Taxonomy (GTDB): domain Bacteria; phylum Bacillota; class Bacilli; order Bacillales_A; family Planococcaceae; genus Planococcus. The sequence continues at coordinate 3,170 of DATHVY010000344.1, read as the reverse complement.
ATTTGGCCTGCAGCTCATTGCATCCATGTTCGACTTCCTGAAATATTTGCCGGTACTCGGTTTCCTCAGCAAAATCCTCGGGGCAATCCTTGGCTTTATTGAAATGTTAGTTTTGTTGTTTTTCTTCATTTACGTTTTCGCGCTGCTTCCTATGGATACGATCCAAAACCAGCTTGCGAACTCGGGTATTGCCCAGTCAATTCTGGAACACACGCCGTATTTCTCTGAGAAAGTGAAAGAATGGTGGTATATTTATATGTAAGCTCTGACTTCTCTCATTGCGGGAGAAGTTTTTTTGGAGTTTTGGGGTATTGGTTGAATTAAAAATAATTCTTCAAATACCGCTTCGGCGCTTAGGACAAAGCTCCCGCAATAAGCCGAGAAGACCAATCGTCTTATTGCTTCGCTCAGTCCATAGTCGCGCCATCGCTGAGAGAAATCTCTAAAGATATGGAGCAAAACAGCGAAGACTCCATGGGGACCAAGCTCAGTGCGAGCCCCCAGGAAAGCGTAGCTGTTTTGCGGAATATCGATTGATATAGATTATTAATTCAACTTAAACAGCAATTCACAGGAGGTCTCTCGATGAATAAAAAAGTCATCATCAGAACACTTGAAAAAATAGCATTATATATGGAGTTGAAAGGGGAAAACCCCTTCAAGGTGTCCGCTTTCCGCAAAGCGGCACAGGCACTCGAGCTCGACCAGCGTTCGCTGTCTGAAATAGAAGATGTCACGAAACTGAAAGGCATCGGAAAAGGCACAGGCGACGTGATCACAGAGCTGCTGGACACCGGCAAATCTTCGGTTCTGGAGGAATTGCAGGAAGAAGTGCCGAAAGGGCTCATTCCGTTGATGAAGCTGCAGGGGCTTGGCGGCAAGAAAATCGCCAAACTGTATAAGGAGCTCGGCATTGATTCGGCTGAAGCCTTGAAACAGGCCTGCATCGACCACAACATCCAGAAATTGCCCGGCTTCGGCGCGAAGTCCGAGGACAAGATCCTGCAGGAATTGTTGGAATTCGATTCGAAGCCCGGCCGCCATCCCATCTGGAAAACAGAGGAAGCGGTAGCGAGCATTAATGAAATATTGGAAAACATAACAGGAGTCAGCGAGTTTTCAGTGGCGGGCAGTTACCGCCGTACGAAGGAAACGAGCAAAGATCTCGATTTTATTGTCGCGACTTCAGAGCCTGCCCAGGTCAAAGAGCAATTGCTTGCCGCGCTGCCGGTGCAGGGGACAATTGCTTCCGGTGACACGAAAGTTTCAGTGACGGTCGAATTCCAGGATCCAATCGATATCGACTTCCGACTGGTTGCGCCTGATGAGTTTGTCACTGCATTGCATCATTTCACCGGCTCGAAGGACCATAATGTGAAGATGCGCCAATTGGCGAAATCACAGAACAAGAAAATCAGTGAATACGGAGTTGAACAGGAAGACGGCACGATCCAAACGTTCAAATCCGAAGAGGAGTTTTTCGCTCATTTCGGGCTGCCGTTTATTCCCCCGTCGGTTCGTGAAGACGGCCGTGAGACGGACCGCATCGACGAATTGCCGGAGCTGGTGGCTATCGGAGACATCAAAGGCGATCTCCATATGCACACCGTCTGGTCTGACGGCGCGCATTCATTGAAGGAAATGATCGATGCCTGCCGCAGCCGTTCGTATGAATACATGGTCATCACCGACCATTCGCACTATTTGAAAGTGGCGAACGGATTGACGCCGGAGCGTTTATTGGCACAGAATGCGGAGATTCGTGAGTTGAATAAAGAGATTAACGATATCGAAGTCCTATCCGGCACCGAGATGGATATCCTGCCGGATGCCACACTCGACTTCGACGATGACGTATTGAAACAATTGGATTTTGTTATCGCCAGCATCCATTCCAGTTTCCAGCAGCCGCAGGAACAGATCATGGAGCGGATTCTGACAGCGATGAAAAATCCGTATGTCCACATGATTGCCCATCCGACCGGCCGCATCGTCGGCCAGCGGGACGGCTATGACCCGGATGTCGAGCAGCTTTTGGACTGGGCCCGTGAATACGGCAAAATCGTCGAATTGAACGCCAGCCCGTACCGGCTGGACTTGGCGGTCGAATTCCTCGTCATGGCGCAGGAAAAAGGGGTGCCGGTGGCAATCAACACAGATGCCCATGCCATCGAGCAATTGGAAGTGATGGCAATCGGGGTGCGCCATGCCCAGAAAGCCTGGCTGAAAAGGGACAATGTGGTCAATACGTGGCCGCTTGAAAAATTGAAAGCATACCTGAAAAAATAGGAGGTGCCGCGAATGATTGCGGAACGCGCATTAAAGACACTCGAATTTTACAAAATCCGGGATGACGTGGCGCGATACTGCACCTCGTCACTCGGCAAAAGTCATATAGATAAACTTGTACCTTCCATTGAAATCACGGAAGTCGAAAAGCTTCTGGCAGAGATGGACGAAGCGGCGCAGGTGCTGCGCATCAAAAACAACGTCCCGATGGGCGGTATTTTTGATGTCCGCATGCATGCAAGACGCGCACAAATCGGCGGCGCCCTGAGCCCGATGGAGTTGATGGAAGTATCATCGACCATCCGGGCCAGCCGGATTCTGCGCCAGTTTTTTGAAGCCATCCGCGGAGAAGGCGATATCCAAATCCCGTTGTTTTTGGAGAAAAAGGAATCGATGCCGGTTCTGACGCAGCTCGAGCACGATATCAACGCCTGCATCGATGACAACGGCGCCGTATTGGACTCAGCCAGTGCGGCATTGCGGAACATCCGCCAGCAGCTGCGCTCCCAGGAAAGCCGCGTTCGTGAGCGGCTGGAGAGCCTGGTGCGTGGCAAAAATGCATCGAAAATGCTGTCTGATGCCATTGTCACCATCCGCAACGACCGTTTCGTGATTCCCGTAAAACAGGAATACCGCAGCCATTACGGCGGCATCATCCACGACCAGTCGTCTTCCGGCCAGACGCTTTTCATTGAACCGGATGCGGTCGTTCAGGCGAATAACGAAGTGCGCCGCTTGAAGATGAAGGAAAAAGAGGAAATCGACCGTATTCTTCAAATGCTTTCTGCCCAAGTGCAGGAAGTGGCACACGATATTTTCGTGATGGTCGAGGTGCTCGGTGAAATCGATATGATATTCGCCAAAGCCAAATACGGCACAGC
>DATHVY010000343.1:0-2754 GCA_035461045.1 Planococcus sp. (in: firmicutes) | reverse complement strand
CTCTTCAATTTGCATGAATCCGATTTCTTCATTCAGGAACATCGCAACTGCCTGCTCATTCGCTGCGTTGAAAACAGTTGTCATCGTTCCAGCAGCTTTACCTGCATCAAAAGCCAATTTCAATCCATGAAAACGCTCATAGTCCATTTCCTGAAAGTGCAATTTCCCGATTTCAGCTAGATTCAGGCGCTTCGCCTCTTTTCTTGGCAATCGCTCTGGATAAGTCAATGCATATTGGATCGGCACTCGCATGTCCGGTGTGCCCAATTGTGCCATCACACTGGTGTCGTGAAATTCCACCATTGAATGAATGATGCTTTCTCTATGTAGGATCACTTCTATATCTTTATAGTCGAAATCAAACAGAATGTGGGCTTCAATCACTTCCAGGCCCTTATTGATCATCGTAGCAGAATCAATCGTGATTTTTGCTCCCATGGACCAATTCGGATGGTTTAACGCGTCTTTCACAGTCACACTGCTCAGTTGACTGCGGTTCAGATCACGAAAACTGCCTCCGGAAGCTGTCAGGATCAGCTTGCTTGCTTGTTCCCTTTTTTCTCCATTCAAGGCCTGGAACAAAGCGGAATGTTCACTGTCAACAGGCAAGATTACTGCTCCGTGTTCACGTGCGCTTTCCATAACAAGATGGCCGGCCGTCACCAGCGTTTCTTTATTGGCGATGGCAATAATTCGCCCCAATTTGATTGCTTCCAATGTCGGTTCTAACCCGACACTGCCTATGACCGAATTCACAAGAATATCTGCATCGTATATAGCTGCTTCAATAAGCCCTTTATTTCCAGAGACAAAATGAGTCTTTTGGAATTCACTTCTGAGCACTTGCGCATCCTCTTCGCTTTGCACACAGACAATTTCAGGACCAAATTCTTTGATGATTTCTTTTGTCAATCCGACATTTTTTCCAGCTGAAAAGCCGACCAATTCGAACTGCTCGGCATGTTCCCGAATAATATCCAAGGTTTGGACTCCGATTGATCCTGTGGCTCCCAATAAAATAATTCTCTTTTTCATTGACTCGCTCCTTTTTCCTTAAATGAAATGCAAAAAGTGAAGCAATGGCATTACAAACAGTAAACTGTCAAAACGATCTAGTATCCCGCCATGTCCTGGCAAGATATCCCCTGAATCTTTAACATTAAAATGTCTTTTAAGAGCTGATTCCACTAAATCGCCCATTTGTCCGAATACCGAAGCGACGATTGTCACTCCAATGATCAGTAAGATGTGTTTTTCCATATCGACAAAAAAATCGAATGCCAGAGCAAAGCCGATCGCCCATAAAATACCGCCCACAAACCCTTCAATCGTCTTGTTCGGGGATATTTCAGGCCATAACTTGCGCTTGCCGATTTTCCGTCCAGTGAAATAGGCTCCGGAATCTGTAAACCACACGACAAGAACCGCAAATATAAAATAGATCAAATGCGTGTCCCTTGTTTCATTCATGTAGAAAAATCCGATTCCGACGTATAAAGTGCTCAGTACAGCAAAAGCTGCGTCATCAAAAGTAAAACTGTTTTTTACGACCACCGTATGTATAAGGAGCAGAATCACTGCCATAAAAGCGAATTCCACTTTGATGTATCCTGTCCACTGATAGATTTGTTCAGCCCATGCGCTCGGCAGCATAAATGCATACAAGGCGATCAATGAAATAAGGCCTGGTATGCTTCTTAAGCTGCGACCCTTCATCTTCAAAAGCTCTTGAAACGCAACTGTCGCAAGTGCATACATTAAAAGAGTAAAAGGCACACCTCCGATGATAACAAAAGGGATGAAAAGAGCTACTGCGATGATTCCGGTAATAATTCTTTGTTTCAATTCGCTTCTTCTCCTTTCAAGCCCCCATATCTACGATTGCGCTTCTGATAAACCTCAATCGCTTCAAGTAAGCAATCTTCGCTGAAGTCCGGCCATAAGGTTTCGGTGAACCATAGTTCAGTATAAGCCAATTGCCAAAGCATAAAGTTGCTTAGACGGACCTCGCCGCTTGTCCGAATCAGCAAGTCCGGCTCGGGAAGATTATTTGTCATCAATCCGCCGGTAATATGTGCCTCTGTGATTTCCGAAACTTCCAGCGTTCCCGCCGCCACTTGTGCAGCTATATCTTTAACAGCATCGACAATTTCTGCCCGGCTGCCATAATTCAATGCAAAGTTCAAAACAAGTCCAGTATTATGTTTTGTCGCCTCTTTTGCCTTCGAAATCGCTGCTAAGGTGTGTTTCGGCAAATTATCCTGATAGCCCATCATTTCAACCCTGACATTTTCTTCGATCAGTTCAGGAAGAAACGTCGACAGGAATTCTTCCGGAAGGCGCATCAAAAAATCCACTTCAATCTTGGGGCGTTTCCAGTTTTCTGTAGAAAAAGCATACAGTGTGAGAACTGAGACTCCAAGATGATTGGCCAGCTTTGTAATTTTCCGGACGGTCTTCATTCCCTCATGGTGACCTGCCACCCTAGGAAGAGAACGCTTTTTAGCCCAGCGTCCATTGCCATCCATAATGATTGCGATGTGAGCAGGAACTTCCTGGTTTAGGAGTGAAATTGACTGTTCACCACTGTATTGGGTCGGGTCAACCATTCTTTTCATCAATTTATTGAACATATATAATCCTCCACCTATTGCAAATCGGCATGTCTATTGCTTATCATATCAAAAAAAACAGCTTCGTGCGCTTACTTTCCATCATGCCGTCTCTTTTTTCACAGAAAAAAGCGTCCTGCTA
>DATHVY010000342.1:0-7368 GCA_035461045.1 Planococcus sp. (in: firmicutes) | reverse complement strand
TCGTGAAATAAAACAGTATGCCCAATGCTAAAATTCCTGCGGGGATTAAGATCAACCCCAATACCATTCCGAATGTCATAAACTCACCTCCTGCAATTTGCTTTCCATTATATCAAAGAAATTCAATTATTTTGACAATGTTAAGAAATTAACCCATAAAAAAGATCCGGACGAAGAATCGTCAGGATCAAATCCATCATTCAAAATTTTTCCATACAGCAGGAAGAAGCTCCGTCAGTTCATGGGCGAGAAGAGTATGAGGGGAGTGGTTCTGGGTCCATTTGTCGGCACAGGCGCCGTGCAAATGGACAGCATTCAGTACAGCATGTTTCCAATTCTCATGGCAGCACAGCATGCCGAGCATCATGCCTGTTAACGTATCCCCGGTTCCGCCTTTAGCTAAAGCGCTGTTGCCAGTTGGATTTTGCCACGTTTCACCGTCCGGAAACGCGATAATCGTGTCTTGGCCTTTCAAGACGATGGTAGTACCAAGCGTATGAGACCATTGTGTGGCGAGACCTGCACGGTTTTCCTGCAGACTTTTTGGTTCGGTGCCTGTAATGCGCGCAAATTCACCGGCATGAGGAGTCAGGATGATGGGAGCTTCGCGCTTCGGATAAGAACGTTGCGATAAGGCTCCCGCATCAAGAACGAGGGGCAGGTTGCTTTGAAACAGATGAGCAATTGCGCGTTCAGTTCGATCATCCGGCAACAGGCCGGGACCGATTGCGGCTGCTTTGTAACTTTTCAGCTGAAGCTCGCCACGCGCCACCAGTGTTAAACCATCTCTAATATATGTTGTTTCCGGCAGCTGCGGAACGATCATCGAAATAACTTCGGCCTCTGTGCCGAGCTCCAGTTTGCCCACGCCCGAACGCATCGCGCCCAATCCGGCTAACAGCGCGGCACCGGGCATGTCCTTGCTGCCCGCAAGCAATAGGGCCGTTCCAAACGTTCCTTTATGGCTGGAGTCTTGGCGGACAGGTAAACTGTTTCGCACTTTTTCAGAAGACCAAATAGCATTCGAAAAGGTCATATCAAAACGGCTCCCCTCAAAATTATTCGTTAACATAAATAGTAAAGGAACATGATCTTATTGCCAAGAAAGAAGCGAATAAATGCCGACATGACAAAATACCTTAGCGGGATAGAGGTAAATTGCCTATAAAAATCGGGGAAATAATTATTTCGTAAACCATTAGAACTGAATATTCAAAAAATATTTACTATTTTTTCTTATTTTGTTATTCTTAGTTCGAGTTACGAATTAAATTCCAGCTAAATGTTTTCAGAAGGACAAAAATTGAAGAGGAGTGGATTTTTTGAAGAAGAAATTGTTCAGTACATTAGGGGTTCTCGGAATGTGTACCGCTTTGGCGCTTCCGGCTTATGCAGTGGAGTCCAATAGTCAGACAGCACCACATCATCATGATTATTCTATAGCCGGTTTCGTTGATTACAGTGAATTGCAAAAAAGCTTAAAGCAACTTGAAGCAACGAGCAAAGGAGTTGTTCAAGTGGAAGTGGCCGGCCAATCTCATGAAGGGCGGGATATTTACACAGCCACTGTCGGAACTGGAGACAAAGTCTTGCTGGTCCAAAGCGAAATTCACGGCAATGAAAAAACTGGGACCGTTGCTATTTTGAACTTGTTGAAAAGCCTATCCAGTAACTCAAAAGAGGCACGTGAAATCCGGGAAGAAGTGACATTGGTCTTTATGCCGATGATGAATCCGGATGCTTCAGAAGCGGATAAACGCCGTAACAGCATGACTTGGGCAGACGTTATCGCGGAATTCCCGCAGTTGGCTGAAGCTTCGCCCTCATGGAATTATTTAGATCGTGGCATCAGCCAAAGTTATAACTATGGTGAGAATCCTGGTTTTGATGTCAACCGCGATTTCAATCCCGATTTAACTTATACTCCCCAAGCACAGGACTTTCCGGGAGCATCGAGTACACCGGGGTGGTTCATCACACCTGAAGCTCAGACCTCCCGTGATGTTTATAAATCTTTGAAAGAAGAGTATGGGAATGTAGATGTTTTTGTGGATATCCATCATCAGGGCATGTATTATGTGGCGGGAACTTCGGATGAGGTGACCTTGTCATTATCCGGTCAATTTGTACCGGATCCGAATACTTCGGCGGGCGCCAAATATGCTCAGTATGCAGACAACTATCATTTCGATTTCTCAAAACAACTGAATTTGGCAGCCTACAACGAACTGCAGTCTTATGGCAACTCGAGATTCACGAATGTTTCACTTTATTCCCAAGGGTTGGATCTTCCGGGCACGGCATTGGGAAGCTATGCATTGAACGGCAGTGGAACAGTGCTTTTCGAAGTTCGCGGTCAAACTCAGATGATGGGACAAAAAGAAAAGGGCCAATTGGTGAAATCTGTTGAACGAGGTCTTTCAGGTATCATCGAAGCAGTGGCAGATGGGTCGGTATATGAGTTGAATCCTGAAGATTACGAAGATATTCCATTGACTTCTTACAGACCGGCAAATTAAGACAATAAAATGGGGTGTTTAATCACATCTAAATAGGTGGTCTAAGAAGAGAGGAAATCCCTCTCTTCTTTTTCTTTTCCACTAATCCGCTTTAGACAGGTTGTTTGACTCGCTCTTTTAATGCAGACGACTGATTTCTCGATAAAGGTTTTGTTTTATATTGACAACCTTTGGGGTAAAGAGTGAAGCAAGGTGCATTTGAGTATGCGTGCAGAGCGTTAAATCCGCAGTTTAGAAAGTTGAACTCTCGCACAATAAACATAAATTCAGTGTTCATCAGCTTACTTTAGGATTGAAAGGTGGAAATATTATGGCACAAGTTTTAACAGGGAAAACAGCAATCATAACCGGAGCGGGCAAAGGAATCGGCAGGGCAACTGCATTGGCATTAGCCAATGAAGGAGTCAATATCGGATTGATCGCCCGGACAGAAAGTGATCTCCAAAAAGTGAAAAATGAAATTAAGAGTCTCAGAGGAAAAGCGGTGTACGCTGTCGCTGACGTTTCGAACCTCGAAGAAGTCGAACAAGCTGTGTCTCAGATAACGAAAGAATTGGGAGCAGCGGACATTCTGATCAACAATGCCGGTGTCGGCAAATACGGCAAATTCCTCGAATTGGAGCCGGAAGACTGGAAAAAGGTAATCGATACAAACTTGATGGGGATGTATTATGTCACCCGAACAGTGCTTCCCCAGTTGATCGAAAAGAACGGGGGAGATATCATCAATATTTCTTCAAGCTCCGGGTTGCGTGGCACAGAAGGATCCAGCGCCTACAGTGCCTCGAAGTTTGGTGTGCTCGGTTTGACAGAATCACTTTCACAGGAAGTACGGAAGAACAATATCCGTGTGTTCGCGCTGACTCCGAGCCGAGTGGTCACCGACATGACCGCCAAAGAAGGCGAGACAGAACAAACAAAAGACAAGTTCATGCAGCCTGAAGACCTGGCCGAATACATGGTGAGTCAGTTGAAGCTGCACCCACGCATCTTCATCCCAACTTCAAGCCAGTGGGCAACAAACCCATTCTAAATCCAAGAAAAAATCCTGAGTGTCGCATCGCGACATTCAGGATCTTTTTGTTCAACTATTTACTAATTTCTTTTACATAAGCTTCGACTTCGTCAGCTGTTGAGAGCGCCAGTATGCTGTCGGTATGGGAAGCCATTTCGGCCTTCGACAGTTTGCTGATCTGGGAGCGTGCTTTGAGAATGGATGAGGCACTCATGGAAAATTCATCAAGTCCGAGTCCCAGGAGGATCGGGATGGCGATTTCATCACCGGCCATTTCTCCGCACATGCCGGTCCATTTGCCTTCACGGTGAGAAGCATCGATGACCATTTTGACTAAGCGCAGGATGGCTGGGTTGAATGGCTGGTAAAGATAAGCAACCCGTTCATTCATCCGGTCTGCAGCCATCGTGTACTGGATCAAGTCGTTAGTGCCGATGGAGAAGAAGTCCACTTCTTTGGCAAATACATCCGCCATGACCGCAGTGGAAGGAATTTCAACCATGATGCCGACTTCAATCGAGTCACTCACCGATACGCCTTCCTCCGCCAACTTGGCTTTTTCCTCTTCCAGCAATGCTTTAGCTTCACGGAACTCTTCCACAGTGGCAATCATCGGGAACATGATTTTCAAATTGCCGTGGACACTCGCGCGCAACAGTGCACGAAGCTGGGTTCTGAACAGATCCGGCATTTCCAGGCACAAGCGGATTGCGCGAAGCCCGAGAAACGGATTCATTTCTTTTGGCATGTCCAGATACGTCAATTCTTTGTCGCCCCCGATATCCAGTGTCCGGACAACCGTCGGCTTGCCTTTCATGCCTTTCAGCACAGCGGCATAAGCGTCGAATTGTTCGTCTTCGGTGGGAAAAGCATCCCGGCCCATGTAAAGAAACTCGGTCCGGTAAAGACCGATGCCTTCGCCGCCATGTTCGAGCACACCGGCAAGATCTTTCGGTGTGCCGATATTGGCCGCAAGTTCCACATGTTGGCCATCTGTGCTTTTAGTAGGTTCGTCTTTTAATGTGGCCCACTCGGCTTTTTGAACTTCGTAGGCTTCTTTTTTCTGTTGGTATTCCTCGATTGTAGCATCATCCGGATTGACGATGATGTTGCCCTCAAGGCCGTCTACGATAACGATCATGCCATTTTCGATCGTTGCCATGACCGTTTGTGCGCCGACCACCGCGGGAATTTCCAACGTACGTGCAAGAATCGCCGAATGCGAAGTGCGTCCACCGATATCGGTGATAAAACCTTTTACAAATTCGGCATTCAATTGAACCGTATCAGATGGTGTCAAATCTTCCGCAATGACGATAACTTCCTCGGAAATCATGCTCGGGTTTTGAATGGTCACACCAAGCAGGTGGGAGAGGGCGCGTTTGCGCACGTCCCGAATATCCGCCGCACGTTCTTTCATATAGTCATTGTCCATCGCTTCAAACATGCCGATGAACATATCGGTCGTTTCCTGCAACGCAAATTCGGCGTTGACGAGGTCATTTGTAATTTTTTCTTTGATTGGACCGATCAGCTCAGGGTCAGTGAGGACCATCAGATGAGCCCCGAAAATCGCGGCTTCTTTTTCACTGATTTGCTGAGCGGTCTTTTCTTTGATGACTTCGAGTTCAGCGGCGGTTTTGCTGATAGCCGCGTCAAAGCGTTCGATTTCAGCAGTTGGGTCTTGGACTTTCTTTTGTTCTACAGTTAATTCCGGATTTTCAAGACGGAAAGCTTTGGCTATGGCGATTCCATTAGAAGCTGCGATTCCGGAGATAGACTTTTTCATTCGTTTGAAATTCCTTCAGCTTTCAATACTTCGTCAATTCTCGCCATGGCTTCTTCTTCATCCGCTCCGTCCGCAGCAATTGTAACGGTTGATCCGGAAGTAATGCCCAGCGACATCACGCCGAGAATCGATTTTAAATTCACTTTTTTCCCTTTGTATTCAAGTGTGATTTCTGACTGGAATTTTGAAATCGAACCAACCAGTGCGGATGCCGGACGGGCGTGCATGCCTGCTTCGTCTGTAATTGTATATTGTTTTTCTACCATGTTGATTTCCTCCTATTATATGAACGTATTTGCGTGTAATTCATTCTTTTTATGAATGGTTTTGACTGCTTATGAATGATTATGATTGATTTTGAAAACGATTTCAAGTATTATCTATTTAACCTATAAAAAAGAGGGTGACTGAATGCTGACCACGGAGCGGCATAAACTGATTTTAAAGCTGCTGAAAGAAAAACAGAGTATTAAAATACAGGATATCGTAGAAATGACAGCGGCTTCAGAATCCACCATCCGCCGCGATCTGACGGAACTTGAAGAGCTTCAAAAGTTGGAGCGGGTTTTTGGCGGTGCCAAAATGATTGAGCCCAATCTGCCGGAACCAAGCATTTTAGATAAAGCTGCCAAACACTTGAAAGAAAAACAGTCGATCGCACGCTATGCAGCATCACTTGTGAAAGACGGGGACTGTTTGTTTCTCGATGCCGGAACAACGACATCGCAAATGATTCCATTTCTGAAAGACAAAGGTGTAACGGTTGTCACCAATGGCTTAAGCCATCTTGAAGCATTGATGGAAAATGGAATCACCTCCTATTTGACCGGCGGTTTTATCAAATCAAGGACGGGCGCGCTTGTTGGGCCCCAAACCATCCAATCGTTGGAAAACTATCGGTTCGACAAAAGTTTTCTCGGAGTCAACGGAATTGACTTGATAGATGGTTATACCACACCGGACCCTGAAGAAGCGGCGGTCAAACGATTGGCCAGTGAGTTGTCCAAAAGATGTTATGTGTTGGCTGACCAGTCCAAATACCGCAAAATCAGTTTTGCCCACATCATGGACCTGAACGAATCGGCACTGATCATCGATGAGTTGCCGAAGCAAGACGTTGACGAAATTGAACAAAAAACAACAATCAAGGTGGTGAACACATGATTTACACGTGCACAATTACCCCTTCCATCGATTACACCACATATTTACCCAAGTTTGAGAGCGGGAAACTGAACCGCGCAGAAGAGGTGTACTATTATCCCGGAGGCAAGGGCATCAACGTTTCACGCGTCCTAAAAAGGCTTGGGCTACCAAGCCTTGCGCTCGGATATGCCGGAGGATTCACCGGCGGTTACATCGAACAATTCCTTAGCGATGAAGGAATCGAAACCGATTTCATCGATACCGGAGAAATCACCCGGATCAATGTCAAAATCAAGACGGACAAAGAAACCGAATTGAACGGCCCAGGCCCCAAGCTTAACGAAAATCAATTGCAGGAACTGAAAAACAAGGTAGCCAGCATGTCAAAAGGTGACTGGTTGATCCTCGCAGGCAGCCTGCCCGAATCGATACCTATACAATTCTTCACAGATCTCGCGAATACCTGCAACGAGCGGGACATCCATTTCGTTTTGGATACTTCAGGCCCGGCGTTAAAAGAATTGCTCCCAACAAAGCCTTTCCTGATCAAGCCCAATGAACATGAATTGGGAGAGATTTTCGGAGTGGCCATCCAAAACCAGTCCGAAGCATTCCATTACGCAAACCAATTGGTGGAACAAGGCATCCAACATGTGGTCGTTTCGATGGGAGGCGCAGGGGCCATCTATGCAAGCCGCGACCGGATGTATGCAGCGCAAGCTCCAAAAGGTAAAGTCGTCAACACAGTCGGATCCGGGGATTCTATGGTTTCCGGTTTCATCGCTTCCTATATTAATGAAGAAGATCCGCTGAAAGCTTTTCAATATGGCATCGCAAGTGGAAGCGCTACCGCTTTCCGGACGGACCTGTGTGAAAGGGAAGATGTTGAACAATTGCTG
>DATHVY010000341.1:0-2640 GCA_035461045.1 Planococcus sp. (in: firmicutes) | reverse complement strand
TGCACGTCCCCGCCGATGCTATTGTGCTCAACGCCTGTAACAACTGGAGCTGTTTTAATGATTTCAAAACCTACTGATGTGGAGTTTCCAGCTCTGTCTTTCACAAAGAGGTAATAAGAGCCTTCTTCAGTCACCGCGCTTCCGCTTTCAAACGCCCTATTATTCAATTTCGCTGTTCCTTCGTTGAATGCCGGATAGACGTCTGTGTTGTACGCGCCTCCATCTTCAACACCCGTCACTACAGGGGCTTCTCTATCATAAACATAAAAATCAGCTGCCCTGAAATCGACATGGCCCCCCCAATACCCCTGTGTTTCTCTATTACTTAAATAAGCGGCGTTCAAATTGTTATCGTAAATGATTAATTGCTGCACAATCCATTTTCCGCCCGCATACTCATTTGTTAATGCTATTTCATAATGTCCAAAAGTTGACGGTATTGTCTGTCCAGGAATTGACGGATATAATGTCATTAATAACCCTGAAGAAAGGAAAAGACGCCTCCCATAGTGTCGGCTATTACCAGTAGCTCGACGGGAGACGTCTTCCAAAAAAATATGATAATCGTCTCTCATTATAACATAGAAGAATGTGCCTCAAAAGGCGTTTTTTATTCGGTGCGCAGAAAAGGTTCCTTGTCCCTGTTGTAACCATATGGAGTATAAGATCATCGGTTCACGTGAACGGAAGTTGCGGGATGAAAGCGGTGAATCTCGTCGATTCATCGTCAGAAGATTGCGATGCACGCAGTGCAAAAAGATCCATCATGAATTGCCTAATCTGATGGTCCCTTACAAACGGTACGGGGCGGATGTAATCGAGGAGGCGATCCTCTCAACCACCCACCTGACGGTGGCCACCGATGAATCGACCATCTATCGTTGGCGGAGTTGGTTCTTCCAACTGGTTGATTATTGGCTCTTTATCCTTCAATCTCTTCTCGTTCAATTTCAGACAGATAAGACCTCAGCGATCGACCTGTCCAGTCGGCAGCTGCCTGCGCACGAACGAATCGGACAATGGTTTGGCATGGAAGGCGGATGGCTGGCAAAGATTGTCCGACCGGTCGCCAATCATCATTTTTGGATACATACCCGTTCTGCCTTTTTGTCCTACAGCCCTTAAACTACACTTCAATTATCTGATGAAGAAGGAGTGTAGAAAATGGCAAGAACAAAAGCAGAAGAATTAGCAACCCAGCGCTTTCAAATGATTGCGCCCCTATTGAATGAAAAATTGGATGTACAAGAGCTGAAAAAGCTCCGCGAACAAATCTGTCAGCGCAACGGTCTGTCCGAACGCACCATCCGGCGCTACGTCGCCCAGTTTAAGAAGGAAGGCTTTGAAGGTCTGAAACAGAAACCGTATCGTTCGGTTCCACGTGAGCTTCAAGACCATGTAGTGGAACAGGCGATTCACTTAAGACGAGAAGTTCCGAGCCGGAGCATCGCCTCTATCATCCAGATTCTTGAATGGGACGGGGTCGTCGCAAAAGGTGAGCTGAAACGCAGCACCTTACAAGAACGCCTGTCAAAACTGGGATATAGCGCACGCCAAATGAAAATGTACCATGAGACATCGGGAGCCGTTCGGCGGTTTCAGAAACGCCGTCGAAATGCCCTATGGCATTCGGATATCAAATACGGACCTTATTTACCGATCGGTCCAAATGGGACGAAGAAACAGGTCTACATGGTGGCTTTTTTGGATGATGCGACACGCTTTCCTCTCCATGTGGCGTTCTATCCGATGCTCGATGCGCGGTGCGTCGAAGATGCGTTTCGCGAATCCATCCGGAAACACGGGGTGCCGGAAAGCGTCTACTTTGACAACGGCAAGCAATATCGCACCAAATGGATGGCGCGGACCTGTTCAAAGCTTGGTACGAGGCTTCTATATGCCCGTCCCTACTCACCGGAATCGACCGGAAAGGTCGAACGGTTCAACCGAACCTTTGATGAGTTCCTCCAAGAAGTGCGGCTCGAGGAACCGAAGACCGTCGACGAATTGAACGCCTGGGCGGATATCTGGGTGAAAGAGCGCTACGTCCACAAAGAGCACAGTGCGCTGAACGGCAAGACACCGTTCGAAGCATTTCGCAGCGAATCGACACAGATTCGTTCGGTTTCCGCAGAAGAGCTGGCGCATGCTTTCTTACATGCGGAGACGCGCAAAGTCGACAAATCCGGCTGCATCAGTTTCCAGGACCGCAAATACGAAGTGGGCCTCAACTTTGTCGGCTGCAAAGTGGAAATTACCTTCGATCCGCAGGATACCCAAGAGCTGATCATTGACTATCCGGGATATGAAAGCTGGAAGGCACGGGGAATGGTCATCACCGAGAAGACCGGAAAACGGCCATCACTACCGGAGAAAATGACGAAGGAACCTGCCGGTTCATCACGCCTCCTGCAAGGTGCCAAGAAAGTGAACGCGGACCGAAAGGCATCCGCCGTCACACCGAGCGTACCCGCCGTGAGCTTCCGCAACATCGGAAAGGGCGGTGTGGAGAATGTTTGAAGCGTTCTTCGACATGAAGGCAACCCCATTCTCGCGTGACATCCCGACCGCAGAACTGTACGAATCGAATCAACTGGAAGAAATCATCGGCCGCCTGAACTATGCCGCAGAACGGCAACT
>DATHVY010000340.1:0-4843 GCA_035461045.1 Planococcus sp. (in: firmicutes) | reverse complement strand
ATGACGGAAATCCAAGCCCGGGTCATCGTCGAAGGAGCCAATGCTCCGACAACGGAAGAGGCAGACCGCTATTTGAGTGATAAAGGCGTTATCATCATCCCGGATATCCTCGCCAATGCCGGAGGTGTTATTGTCTCTTATTTCGAATGGCTGCAAGGCAGAGAAACACAGTTTTACACCCAGGAAGAAGTTTATGACGCATTGGTTAAGCAAATGAAGGAAACGATGGACACTATGCTTCCTCAATTCTTCAATGACCCTTTCCCTTTAAGGCAGAATTGCTATATCCATTCTGTTCAGAGGTTATCGACGGTACTTTACAAACAAGGAGCATTGTATTAAGAAAGCCCGCTGAAGCTAGAGCTTCAGCGGGTTTTTATCTGTTTTCGGTTCTTCTGTTTTTGGAAATTGTATATGCAGCATGACGAAAATGAAGGATTTGGTCCTCCGAACAAGCCAACCCATCTGTCATGATAGTCGGATCGAAACTGACTGCTTCGACTTCATCTATCGTTCTCTGGATTTTTAACTGGCCAGCATTGATTCTCTTCCGTTCTGCAGGCCATTCTATTGTGGGATCATCTGTAGGGTCCCCTTCTTCTCCCAAGATAATTGTCAGCTGAAAAATGACCGGTCCAGATGCAAGACGATCTTCAAAATCTGATTTATAAAAGTCGATTGGCAGTGCCATAGCTTCCAGTGGGGACAAAGTTTCCATTCCCGCTGCTGGTTCCCACTCATATTTGACAGGGCTGCGCACTCCCTCACCATCGATAAAATAAAAAGCATGATTGGAGTGATAACTGCCCGTGGCAAAACTTGCTGGAGCATGCATTTTCTTCAATACTTTGATAACCGCTTTGCTTTCAGGATAGTTTGAAACGAATTCTTTTATTTCCCGCAAGCTGGGTTTTCCTCTTGTAAAGGATTTTGCAATGCGCAGCATTTCGATAAAGGCCTCAGGTGTTTTGGCAAAGAAAATTGGCGAATTGACACCGACGATATTTGTTATGTCCCCGCCCCTTAGCTGGAACTGGACAGCCATTCCCTTCACCGGCGACATAATATCCACCCAAGTAGGGTTTGGTGAAAAATGCGAAAACCTTACAAATGCACGGGTGTCTTCCTTTTGCAGATGCGGGGCGGTGGTCCATTTTGCCACCTCGCCGCTCGGGGTGAATACTGCCTCGTACAATTCGCCTCTCGCATGGGCACGCCGAAATCCAGAATGCTTTCCAAAAATATTTTCGATTCCATTTATAGCATTTTCAGCCAATCCCACTTCTTTCATATGATCACCTCGTTAGCTCTCTATACCCTGTTCATGCATATTTATGACAGCACGGGGAATATATTCGTGTAGGAAGGGAATATAACTAAGAACCCATAAAGGAGGAATAACAATGGACTTCAAGCATGAAAACAATAAAATCACCGCTTACGACGAATCGGTAGAACTCGGTCACTTATCTTATATGCCAGACGGAGAAGTATTGACCGTCGACCATACAGAAGTATCCCCACAGGCTGAAGGGCAAGGTTTAGGTAAAAAGCTGGTTGAACAGATTGTGCAATACGCTCGCAAAGAGGACAAACAACTTGACCCCCAATGTCCATTCGCACAAGCAGTCATCGAAAAATATTCCGAATTTCAAGACGTACTAAACAAGTGATCAAACATCCGCAATTGCGGATGTTTTTCTGATTGTGCCAGACAGTTTCTATTGCTGTTTTTCGGGAATATTAAGTAAAAAAGAAAGTTATAAAGGAGTTGTTATTTATGGAACATTCTCTCGAAGAAGTGGTCAAAGCGTACGCCCGACCGTTTAGATCTGTTCATACTCTCAGCCCTTTGATAGATGAGATCGGAAATGCGAAAATCGTATTAATGGGTGAAGCAACTCACGGCACATCAGACTTTTACACCTTACGAGCCGAACTATCCAAGCGGTTGATAGAGGAAAAAGGATTTTCTTACATTGCGATCGAGGGAGATTGGCCTTCTTCGGCTCGAGTAAACCAATACATCAAGACTGCTAACAAAGAGGAGAGAGATGTCAGAGAAGTCTTGCAAGCTTTCAAACGCTGGCCAACTTGGATGTGGGCCAATCAAGAAATGGCTGAGTTCATTTATTGGCTGAAAAAGCACAATGAACAAAGCCAGACAAAAGCAGGTTTGTATGGCATTGATATTTATAGCCTTTGGGAATCCATGGAAGATTTAATTGAACTCCTGACTGAGGCAGACCCGACCAGTAAGGATTTGGAACTGGCGAAACTGGTCTATTCCTGTTTCGAAAAGTTTAACCGAAATCCCGAACTATATGCTTCCTTAAATACGTGCAAAAATGCAGTCAGTGCGTTAGTGAAGTCACTGGAAGCAAACCAAGATTTGTATAAAGATGATCAAGAAAAGCTTTTAAATTTGAAGGCGAATGCACTTCTTGTGAAAAATGCTGAAAATTATTACCGCAATCTGAATAAAAGCCACGAAATTTCTTGGAATATCCGGGACGGGCATATGGCGGAAATCATCAATGAAATCAGAAGCCATGGAGGCGAACAGTCGAAAATCATCGTTTGGGAACATAATACCCATATCGGTGATGCACGTGCGACCGATATGAGAAAAGAAGGCATGACGAATGTGGGCCAACTGCTCAGAGAGCAGCATCCATCCGAAACTGTCTATGCCATAGGATTTGGCACATATAAAGGCACAGTTATCGCTGCAGATTCCTGGGGTTCTCCTTTCGAAGAAATCACTGTCCCTCCCGCACAAGAAAACAGTTGGGAGGAAGTGCTGCACCGCACCGGACCATTTGATAAATACATCTTGTTTAATGATCTCAATCGTTCGCAATTTGATCGTTGGGTGGGTCATCGTGCAATTGGCGTCGTTTACGACCCAGATCATGAAGCGCGGGGCAACTACGTGCCTTCGAAAATATCAAAACGCTACGATGCCTTTGTATTTATCGATGAAACTAGAGCTTTAAAGCCACTTAAAATAAAAAACCCCATCATTTAGCCCGTTAATGAATTTCGCCATAACGAAAGGCGCATCGGTATCGATGCGCCTTTCGTTTGCAACTCTCTCTTAAGGACAGGTTTTTCTATCTGAAATCACCATCGTTAAGATTGTATAGATAGCTCCAATTGTCCGCTTTGTATAGTTCGTGGAACGACAACTTTTCGCCGGTTCCCAAGGTCACTTCTTCATGAGTGATGGCAACGACCATTGCGGTTCCCGCATTGTCCAGGTTCAGGTATACATCCCCGATTGATGGTTTGATCGCACTTTTTTCCCTTAACTCGTCTTCAAGATGAGCATCTTGCTTCAATTGCTCAGCAGGGACTTTCGATTTATCATAATAAGCGATGTCATTGCTGTCGGGATGCTCTCCTGGAGCCATCACAAGAAATTCCCATGATTTAACGGTGTTTTGACGAGTGGTGATAATGTTTTTTCCTTCAACCGTTTCAACTTTCTCAAACTCGTTCAACGAATAATGATCCATATAATCCGGATCCGGTTTTGTGATTAGAATATAGCCGCCTTCTTCAGGCATTTCATCTTCACGCAAAGTCACTCGCGCCCCGAAAAACATAAAGGAATCCATATGCTTAGGTTTATAAAACGTGACTTCGTCAGCTTTACTTGCCACCTGCTCCATATCTTTCACGCGGAACATCAGCACTGATTTTTTTGCCAGAGGTTTTACAGAATAGACTTTGTGCAGTTCATTGTTGTAATATACGAATTGCCCTTTTCGTACTTGAAGTAATTTCATTTTTTTCCCTCCGATACTATCATGCATATGGATTCATTCTAGAGGAATTAACGAAAGAAGTCCATGCAAGCCTTGTAATTCTCTGGTATATTATAACGAATATATGGATCAAAAGGGGGAACTCAAGATGGAAAACGGAAACCGTGAAGAGTTCATTATCAAAAAGTATCAGCAAGATGAACGAACAATGATTCAATTGTTTGTCCAATGGGCTTTAAATCATCAGTTGGATCCGGTGTCTCTTTATCAGAAAGCATATCCCGGACAAATCAAAAATGAAGCTCTGTCACAGGCAATAGAAGATTCAGAAATGGAAAGAATCGACATCAGCCATGAAACAGTTATGGAAGTGCTTCAAATGTTTGGCAATGATGACTTGGCTTTTATTGTAGCCGAAGAAATCGAACAGCTTCCCGAAGATTGAGTTAGGCTTCAGGCCGTCAAACTGGACTCCACAAGTTAGCGCCGTTTTTTTGCCAGCTCCTTCGCTCTGTTCTCAATGTGACTGGTCCGCAGATTCTCGAAACGGTTTGATGCCACGTTACTGTAAATTTTATCGAAACGGGACTTTTCTTCTTGCTGCACTCCCGTTTCTTCTATTTCCTCTGTTTCTACTGCTTCCGCTGTTTCTTCATTTTCATTCTTCACCACTGGTATCCACTCCTTTTCCTGTTTCTTTACTAATTTAAAAATTCCCTGATTTCCTTCTGCCTAAACAAAAACAATAAACCCCTACAACCGAAAACCGAACCTCAATCCAATGAGGTTCGGTTTTCTATACTGTCAGCTTTGTGCCTTTTAATTCTCTTCCCAGAAATTCGGCCAATTCCAGCATTCCGTATTTTCCTGAGACTGCTTCTGCATCCGCATTGTAATTCGTGTTGGTGTTGACATCGTAAGTGAAAATTTCCCCTGCCGCGTTGCGGATAAATTCAATACCGGCAACATCGATGCTGTTATCCCGCAAAAACGTTTGGTATTTTTCAATAATTGGATTGTTGAATCCTTCGACCACCTGGAACTTTGGTTTTGCTTCCACTTCTTCACCA
>DATHVY010000339.1:0-7074 GCA_035461045.1 Planococcus sp. (in: firmicutes) | reverse complement strand
CATTTACAGAACAATGGATGCCACTCATCTGGACAGCGCTTATCGAAACCGCGCAGATGGTTCTGATTTCACTTACGATCTCTGCCGTTCTCGGAATACCTTTAGGCATTTTGCTTGTCTTGACTCGGCGCGGACAAGCTTGGGAAAATAAATGGGTTTATCAAGCGTTGAACTTGGTAGTCAATATCATCCGTTCCATTCCCTTCATCATTTTGCTGTTTTTCATTTTGCCGTTCACAAAGCTTGTTGTCGGCACTACGATTGGCGTTCAAGGAGTAATCGTTCCACTCGTTATTTATACGGCTCCTTATATCGCACGACTGATGGAATCTTCTTTGCTGGAAGTCGACAGCGGTGTTCGAGAAGCTTATGAAGCGATGGGCATTAAAACGAGACATATTATCTGGAATGTGTTGTTGCGTGAATCGCGGCCTTCAATTGTTCTCGGTTTGACAATTGCTACGGTCGGATTGATCGGAGCCACCGCAATGGCTGGACTTGTTGGAGCGGGCGGTCTGGGAGACCTGGCTTATCGCTATGGCCATTTACGGTATGAGGTCGATGTGATGTATGCAACAGTCTTTATCTTAATCATTCTGGTTCAGGGAATTCAAAGCCTTGGAAACTATTTCTCAGCGAGACTTAAAAAAGATTGAAGCTTCGGCAAAAAGGAGTGGGCTAGATGAGCAGTATTGTAAAAGGGGATGCGCTGTTGAAAAGCATCGTTTCTCAAAATGATTTTCCGTTGACGCATGAAGAATGGGAAGAAAGCGCAAAACAGAAGATGGAGCCTCACGCGTTCGGGCATATCCGATCAGGTGCCGGTGCAGAAGAAACGCTGCGACGGAACCGTTCCGCTTTTTCAAAATGGGCGATCCTGCCACGTATGCTCAAGGACGTTTCAGCAATTGATACTTCGGTCACCTTATTCGGGAAGACGTATGAACATCCTTTCCTGCTCGCGCCAATCGGTATGCAAAAGCTGGCCCATGAAGATGGGGATCTGGCATCGGTTCGGGCTGCGGCCAAGCGGCAAGTTCCATTTATCGCGAGTACAGTTGCGAGCTATTCACTGGAAGACATCGCAGAAGCTGCAAGCGGGAATCCGAGATGGTTCCAGCTTTATTGGTCCAACGATGAAGCTGTTTCATTCAGTATGCTGAAGCGAGCGGAAGCAGCAGGCTATGAAGCGATTGTTGTAACGGTGGATACCGTTATGCTTGGCTGGAGAGAAGAAGATTTGCGCAATGGCTTTTCTCCGTTGCGGGCTGGCGTCGGTAAAGCAAATTACATCAATGATCCGGCTTTTATGGCGTCTTTGGCTGACACGAGCGAAGCAGGCGTGATTCAAGGCATTTTGAAAAATGTCTACCACCCGTCATTCGATTGGAAAAAAATCGGGAAAATTAAGCAAGCGACGCATTTGCCTGTTTTGCTCAAAGGGATTCTTCACCCGGATGATGCGGTTTTGGCTGCGGAAGCAGGAATCGACGGCATCATCGTCTCAAATCACGGGGGGCGTCAACTGGACGGAGTGGTCTCATCACTCGATGCATTGCCGCTGATTGCTGAAGCAGTCAATGGAAGAATTCCGCTTCTGTTGGATAGTGGCATCAGAAGAGGAACAGACCTTGTAAAGGCATTGGTTCTTGGGGCTGATGCAGTGTTGCTCGGACGCCCTTATATTTATGGGCTTGCCGCCGGAGGGCAGGCGGGCGTGGAACAGGTACTCAGTAATTTCATCGAAGAAACAAGAGTGTCGTTCGCATTAGCCGGCATCTCGAAAGTCACGGATTTGAGTTCCATAAAATTGATCAAAGAATAGAGAAAAAGAAATGAATTTAAAATAAGCCGCATCCTGGAATCCCAAAAATTCCGGAATGCGGCTTTCGTTTTGTCTTTTTTACTCCACCACAATCCGGCCGTTATTCGAATTGAGCTCGATCAGCACATCGCCGTTGCCGAAACGGACTTCCTCGGAATCACGTCCGTATATATCAATGCTGCCATTATCGACGCGTGACTCAATGCGTGCATTGGCGGGCTCGGTTTCCGTCCGGATTTCGATATGGCCGTTATTCGTTTCCAGGTTGACGGGGAAATCCAGCGTGTCGACTGCCATATCGATGCGTCCATTATTCGCCCTGGCCTGCAATTCACCCGACACATCCGTAAAAATGATCCGGCCGTTCGAAGCACGGACGCTTATGTCGGCGTCTATGCGGGTCATTTCAATCCTTCCATTTGCTGTTTCGACATGGATTCTTTCACTTT
Organism: Planococcus sp. (in: firmicutes); assembly: GCA_035461045.1. GTDB lineage: Bacteria > Bacillota > Bacilli > Bacillales_A > Planococcaceae > Planococcus. Next base: position 4,800 of record DATHVY010000339.1, on the reverse strand, counting down.
CGACCGCTTCCAATTCGATCCGTCCATTTTTCGCTTCAAACGTTAGATCATAGACTTGGATATCGCGCGCCTGAAGGGCACCGTTATCGCTGTTTGCAGAGAGCGATGCCAGACCATTTTCCGGCATATAGACTTGCAGTGAGGAGGAGCGGTTTAAACCGAAACCGAAAAATCGGGACCGGTCTTCCACTTCAATTTCTAACCGGACACCTGAAAGGTCCGTATTCAACGTGAAATCATCGCTATTGCCTGTCAGCACGATACGGGTGGTGCCGTCAGTGCTCGGCAGAAATTCCACGCGGGAATTTTCAACCGTAATCCCCATATCCTCAATATCCTCTTCGAATGTTCTTTCCTCCAGCACTTCCTGTCTGGCGGGATCTGCAGTATAGATGAAGTACAAGACAATCAGAGTAGCGACCAGGAAAAAAAATATGGCGATAATCAAAACCCTTTCCAAGATTTTCATAACTGGATGCTCCTTTCTTAGCCTGAATTCCGCAACATCGTGCACATGTGACAGGGTATTTTCTAGATTTGTTGAATACATACTACAAGAGCAAGGGATAAAATACTCTTTTCGAAAGGAGGGATGACCATGAAGTCCACGCAGAATGGGCGGGCAGTCACAGTGGAACGGGTTATCTGGTGGGCGGTACAGGTCTCTTTGCTGGCGGGCATCTATTCTATGTACACTCAAGGCAATGAGACAAAAGTGTTTATGGGCTTTCTCACCGTTGGAGTCATGGTGGCTATCGCCTTGGTGCAAAGGCGCTTTCAAAATCCGTTGCCACCAATTCTGGCAAGCATCATCTATATTTTTGTCTTGATCTCTGTAGTGGTCGGTACATTTGGCGGAGGTTACCGAATCCAGCATTTTGATAAATTTCTCCACGTGTTTTCTGGCCTTTGGATCGGTTACGGCAGTTGGATCATTTTACGTCGGGCGCTTGGCAATGGTGGTGCGGCAATTCTTTCGAACTCGTTCATCCTGCTTTATATCCTTTCATTTTCCTTAGCGGCTGCAGCTGCTTGGGAGTTGTTGGAATTTGCGGGCGATAAACTATTCAGTTTCACCGCGCAAGGCCGTGATCCAGATGACACGATGTATGACATGATCATGGGATTGATCGGCGGATTGGTTGCCGCTTTTGCTATTTTAATCGTGAGGGGTAAAGACAAGGGGTGAATCATTCGGCATCTTGACTATACTACTGATTTTATCATAAAAGTTCTTTAATATCAGAATAATCAGTTTATTAATACCGGTCCATGGTATATTATTGAAGAAAGAAAGTAATTTTGTTGAGACTTTAAGGCAAGAGGAGGATGCCGAAATGTGGAATTTGAAGAAAACTGTTTTCATCGATCGCAGGGTGGAGGAAGTCCATCGATTTGCTACAAATCCGATGCATTGGTACCAATGGTATGCCGGTTTGTCCGAAGCTGAACACATGATTGGAAAAGGCGGTAAAGGCACGAGCATGGATTTGAAGTATTCCTTTTTTGGAAGGTATATGGCATTGCACGTGCTGGTAGTGGAAAATGCGGCGGTGAAGGATGGTTATGTGTGGAGGTGCTTGATCACTGGGGCTTTTGATGCGACCCAAACATGGGTGTATTTGCCGAAGGAAGGAGGTACCGAAATCCAGTTTGAAATGGATTATGAACTGCCGGGGAGCATCCTTGGCAAATTAGCCAATACAATCTATATCAAAAAGTTGATGAACAACTCAATGGAGCAGACGCTGCAGAATCTGAAAGACATCAGTGAAAGCGATTGACGTAAAAAAGGCAGATTCGAACATCATCCTCGTGACTTTCGTGTCTGCCTTTTTGTAGTGTGTTTTTCAAATACTCCAACTGAATAAATAATCAAATGAACTATTTTTTATTCAGTTTAGTTTCTTTTACTTTTAGCGATTATCATATTATCATAAAAGTGAATATACATGGAAATTACATACTAGTTGGATGAGCCGCCAATGCCTTTTGTTGCGCTGCCTATTGAAATCTGAATCGAAAAGGAGGAAAGTACGGTTTTCACGCTTGGGGTCCCGCATCTGAAAAGAGGAGGCGAACATCGTGTGGACGCTTGAAAAAAGCATCATCATTGATCGTCCGGTTGAAGAGGTTTATGGATATGGAAGCAACCCGGCGCTTTGGTATCAATGGTATGCAGGATTGTCTGAACCGAAAAACATGAATGGCGTGGGTGAGGTAGGCACTAAAGCAGACTTCACATATACCATGATCGGAATGCATATGCCGATTACGGTTGAAGTGATTGAGAATACGCAAAGTGGAGAGGGCTATTCCTGGAAAGGCGAAGTCACCGGTTCGATGAGGTCCCATCAGCACTGGACTTACACGAAGGAAGGGAGCGGCACAAAAGTCTCATATACTGAGGCATACGAAATGCCGAGCAGCGTCTTACGGAAAGTGGCAGATAAATTGATCATTCGCAAGCTTTTGGACAACGCGATGGACCAAACTTTCAAAAACTTGAAAGATGTCTGCGAAACGCAAAAAGTAAGCGCATGAAAACAGCCAGCCCTGGAAAAAGGGCTGGCTGTTTTTTTCGTCCGGACTCCGCCTTTACATGATCATGAAGAAGTAGATGATGACCATGATGATCATCACGGCAAGCATGGAAGAGATTAAGGTGATGTGCAGATTAGATGGATAAAAGGTTTCGTTGATAATCTGCCGCCTTTTTTTCTTGTAGTTCTGGGTGGCGGAAAAGATGATTGTCAGCCCGAAAATACAAGAGAAAATGCCGAGGGAGATCGTAAAGATGTCGACAAACTGATTGCGGATGACCCCCATTGTGAAATGCAGGCTAGTCGCCAGGAATCCGACACCAACGATGGAAATCCCGGTCCGGATCCAGGCAAGGTAAGTGCGTTCGTTTGCAAGGTGCTGCTGCGTGTATAGCAGCTGATTCTTAGGTATTCGATTTGAACGCCGACCCATCGTTTCCGCTCCTTTCCATAAACTGCATACTCATAATTGTGCCACTGCATCAGAGCTTATGCAAGAGCGGCAGACTGGAGAATTCAAGCGATACTGTGGGTCTTCGGATTCTTTGCCGTGCCCGAAGAAAACCCCGAATGGAGACCTTTTACAAGTCTCCGTTCGGGGTTAGTATATTCTGTTTAGAAAGCGCCTGATCCTCCGCCACCTCCGCCGACTCCGGCACCTGTTCCAGCCATGCCGCCGCTTGCACTCGCGCTGGTGCTTGTGGTGGTACTGGCGGTCACGAAGACGGCTGTCATGAACACGGGATTCATGATAAAGCTAGAGCCGTCAGCAACCGATTCAGCGGAAGTGAAGACCGCCGCTTTCCGTTCAGCCGTTTTGGGATCGCTGCCGAGCAGGTAGGCATAAGCCCGCTGTTTTTCGTCTATCGTCAGTCGTGCCCACTGTTCTTCCGGCAAGTTCTCCATGGAGGCTTTTAGTTTTTGCCAGTTCTGGCGAATTTCGTGTCCTTCGAAAGTGATGGGGGAATAGCCAATGGCAAAGCCGAGTGCAATTGTGGCCATGGCGATGGAAACAACCATCCACAGGAAGAAATCATAGGTGGCGGTATAGACGGCAAGGGCGATGAAAAGCAGGCTCATGGCGCCAGCTGTCCAGCGCAAAACCGGATGTTTCTCGTAAAAGCCCTGCGCTTTTACTTCGGCAGTGATGCCTCCATTCCATTCGGTGAGGGCATCGTTATACGTTTCGTGATGATCCTCATTTTCCGTGAACTCCTGCACTTGCTCGAGTTTAAACTCCCGGCCGCCGCCGATGCGGTCGAATAACAACCGGATCAATGCATCTTCATGGGAATGCTCGGTTTCTCTGTTGATCAGCTCGAAATGGTCTTCCGCCAGTTGCCGGATATTGCCTTTTCGCATGAGCTCCAGAATGGCCGCTGATATGACGTTCGGCGACAGAACCGGTGAATTCGTGAAGTGAAGCAGGGCGGGAATGCTCATCGATTCTTTCGGAACGAAAAACTCGTATGGCTGATTGCGGATCTGTCGTTTTCGCTGGAAAGCACGCATCCAAGCCATCAGGATTCCAATCAGCAGCAAAGCGCCGATGATCGCAATGGTTGGGACCCCGATGTTCCCGGCGATTTGCTGATTTCGGGCGAAAAGTGCCGCCTCATCCTCCAGTTGCTCCCGTTCCTCGGCAAGGTCGTCGCGCACAGTACCGTTCAGTGCAGCTGCATCCGGGAACAAGTCAGGTTCAAAAATCGCACGGATATTGGCGTTTTCACCGTCCGGCACGAAGCCCAATTCGAAAATAACAGCACCGTCGTCCGTGAGTCGCTCCGTTTCAAAAGCTTCTTCATAACCTAGTGCCACCGTATCCTCAGCCGGGGCGGGAGGGGTGACAAAAATCGTCATGTCGCCATATTCACTTTCGTTGCTTTGGTCGAAAAACGCCCAATAAAACTGAGCGCCGTCTTCAAACTTTTCCACCGCATTTATGATTTCGTAGCTTAAATCGATTTCGACTGTATCACCGCCCTGACCTGAGCGGTAAATCCGGTAAAAGCCATCTTCCCTTTCAACCGTCAAGGAAGTGCCGTTTTCCGCAGCTGAGAAATTCTCGATGCTCGTTCCTTCTTTCGCAATCAGGCTGCGTGTGATGCCGTTGAAATCATCATCGAATTGATATGTGAACTGTTCCGTGACATTCGCTGTGCCGTCTTCGTTCAACTCTACGTCGATTCGTACTTCGGAAATGTCAAAGTCGATCGCATGCACCTGTGTAGGAATCAAGAGAATCAAAACGAAAGCC